>NZ_JAUBSF010000061.1:0-42427 GCF_036704615.1 Microcoleus sp. K4-B3 | reverse complement strand
ACTAATTATGAAATGGAACCGAAAGATAAAAAATAAAGGCAACTTAGTTAATGCAGTTTAGATGTTTAACAGCTTAGCTGCTTTTAGTTTAGCAAAACGCAGTAGTTAATCAATTCTCAAATTTTTTTTGCTTTCAAAAGAAGGACATACACGGCTTTCCTAAGTTGACAATCCTACTCCTAAAGCCGATCGCCAATCCACCAGCGGAGCGATCGCACCCCAGCCTCAGCCGCAGGTGAGGCAATCCCCCCGCAGCCCCCGCTTCTCGACGCGGTACAATAAATGCAATCATACTTAACGCTGATATTGAAAAGGCTACACACAACGCCACAGGAGACAACAGACGCATGGGTAAAGTAGTTGGCATTGACCTCGGAACAACAAACTCAGTAGTAGCCGTCATGGAAGGCGGCAAACCGGTTGTGATTGCCAACGCAGAAGGGATGCGGACAACTCCCTCGGTGGTTGCTTTCACCAAGGAAGGAGAACGCCTTGTCGGACAGATGGCCAGACGCCAAACTGTTCTTAACCCGCAAAACACGTTTTACGCCGTCAAGCGGTACATCGGACGCAAATATACCGAACTGACTCCTGAATCGAAGCGCGTCCCTTACACAACTCGCCGCGACGACAACGGGAACATCAAAGTCAAATGTCCCCGCCTGAAAAAAGATTTTGCCCCAGAGGAAATTTCGGCGATGGTGTTGCGGAAACTGGCCGATGAAGCCAGCCGCTATCTGGGACAAGAGGTGACGGGGGCTGTAATTACTGTTCCGGCTTATTTCAACGACTCGCAGCGACAGGCGACGCGGGATGCGGGACGAATTGCCGGACTTGAAGTCAAGCGGATTTTAAATGAGCCGACAGCGGCTTCTTTGGCTTACGGTTTGGAGAGGCGAGAAAGTCAAACTATTTTAGTGTTTGATTTGGGCGGCGGTACTTTTGATGTGTCGATTTTAGACGTTGGAGACGGAGTATTTGAAGTTAAAGCAACTAGCGGCGATACTCAATTGGGCGGCAATGATTTTGACTCCAAAATTGTGGATTGGTTGGCAGAACAATTCTTAGAAAAAGAAGGAATTGATTTGCGTCGCAACCGCCAAGCTTTGCAGCGCTTGATCGAAGCGGCTGAAAAAGCCAAGATTGAACTGTCGGGAGTCGGTGTCACGGAGATTAATTTGCCGTTTATTGATGCGAATGAAGACGGGCCTTTGCATTTGGAAACGCGACTAACTCGCGGTCAATTTGAGGGGCTGTGCACAGATTTGGTGCAGCGGCTGCGGCGACCGGTGAAACAAGCTTTGGCTGATGCAAATTTGAGTCCTTCTCGCATTGATGAAGTTGTGTTGGTCGGCGGTTCGACTCGCATTCCTTTGGTGCAGGAAGTGGTTCGCAGTTTGATCGATCGAGAACCGAATCAAAATGTCAATCCCGATGAAGTTGTGGCGGTGGGTGCGGCAATTCAAGCGGGGATTTTGGGTGGCGATGTCCGCGATGTGCTGCTGTTGGACGTGACGCCGCTGTCGCTGGGTTTGGAAACGATCGGCGGGGTGATGAAAAAACTGATTCCTCGGAATACTACTATTCCCGTCAGGCGATCGGACATTTTTTCGACTGCAGAAAACAACCAAACTGTGGTAGAAATTCACGTGATCCAAGGGGAACGGGAATTAGGCAGAGATAATAAGTCTTTGGGACGGTTTAAACTAACTGGAATTCCGCCGGCACCGCGAGGGATTCCGCAGGTACAAGTAGCTTTTGATATTGATGCTAACGGGATGCTGTTGGTGACTGCTTTGGACAAAACTACCGGCAGGGAACAAAGCATTACTGTGCAAGGTGCTTCGACGCTGACTCAGCAGGAAGTGAATCAAATGATTCGCGATGCGGAACAGTTTGCTCAAGCTGATAAGTTGCAGCGGGAAAAGGTGGAAAAACGCAATCGCGCTGAAGCTTTAGCTTATCAAGCTGAGCGGCAGTTGCGAGAAGTTGCGCTCGATCGCGGAATGCAGTTTGCTCAAAGAAGCCGCCAGCGAATTGAAACTTTAATTCGGGAATTGCGAGACAGTTTGGAACGCAACGATGAGCGGGGAGTTGACCAAGTTGGTTCGGATTTGCAGGATGCTCTTTACGATTTGAGCCGGGAAGTTTCCGCGTTTGCGATGGATGACGATGATGACGATTTCTTTGAGTCTGTGAAGCGGACTTTTACAGGCGACAGTACCAAGCGGCGCAGCGATGACAGCAGCTATTATACCAATGCTAAGCCGTACAGGCGATCGACTGTCGATCCAATTCCCGATCGTATGGGCGATCGCATGGGCGATCGTATGGGCGATCGTATGGGCGATCGCATGGGCGATCGTATGGGCGATCGTATGGGCGATCGTATGGGCGATCGTAGAAGCAGTGCTAATCGCCCCACTCGCCCTTATCAAAATCAAAGCGACGATTGGGATGATGACGACGATTGGCTCTAATTAATGGTTAGTCATTAGTCCCTAGTCATTAGTCCCTAGTTTGAAGCAGGGAAGCAGGATGACTAATGACTAATGACTAATAATTAATAACTAATGACTAATAACTAATGATTAATGACTAACTATGCAGAATTTTCGCAATTACTATCTAATTTTGGGAGTGCCCAAAGATGCCACGGCTGATGAGATAAAAAAAGCCTATCGACGGCTAGCCAGACAGTTGCACCCTGACGTAAATCCAGGGGATCAATCTGCTGAAGATAGGTTTAAGGATATTAATGAAGCTTACGACATTCTTTCCGATCTTGACAAGCGGGCTCAATACGATCAGTTTAGTAAATTCTGGAAACAAAAGGGATTTCAAGGCAAGCAAGGGGTGCGGCTTCCCAATTTTAAAACTTGGGGAAACGGTAAAGCTACCCGCAAAAAACCGACCGAAGATGTCGATTTTAGCGATTACTCTGACTTTAATAAATTTCTGGATCAAGTGCTCGGAAGGCGCCGGGAAGTGAGGATGGCGACCGCGAATGATGCACCGCGAGTAGCCTCCTATGAACCGTGGAGTACGGCTTCTAAGAAAACAAGTTATGTAGCTAATTCTAGGGAAGATAGAAGGGATGTGGACGATCGCGAAATTCGGCGGGAAACAGTCGATCGCGAAATGCGACGGGATATAGTCGATCGCGAAATGCGACGGGATACAGTCGATCGCGACACCAGAAGGGATATGGTCGATCGCGACACCAGAAGGGATGTGGACGATCGCGAAATGCGACGAGAAACAGTCGATCGCGAAATTAGAAGGGAAGTTAGAGAAATGGACGATCGCGAAACGAGAAGAGACATTGAGGCCAGGCTAACTCTGCCTTTGGAAAGGGCTTATTCGGGCGGTACCGAGCGAATTCGTCTAGAAGATGGGCGAGCGATCGAGGTGAATCTGCCTCCTGCTATGGTATCAGGTCAGCGGATTCGCTTGCGAAATCAAGGTATGGGCGGCGGGGATTTATATTTGAAAATCACGGTTTCTCCCCATCCATTTTTTCGATTGGAAATGTCGGATATTTGCTGCGAATTGCCACTGACTCCCAGCGAAGCGGTGTTGGGTGGAGATGTGGAAGTACCGACGCTGGATGGTAGGGTGAAAATGAAATTACCACCGGGAGTAACGTCTGGAAAGAGGTTGCGGTTGGCTAACAAGGGCTATCCGACAGGAAATGGCGATCGGGGCGATCAGCTAGTAGAAATTCAGGTGTTAATTCCCAAAGAAATTAGTGACGAAGAAAGAGAATTGTACCAGAAGTTGCGAGAGGTTGAGTCTTTTAAACCACGCCAGGATTTGTCTGTATAATAGAGTTGATGTCAATAGTTAATTACCTATTCTACCCGTTACTAGGCTCTGCCTGGTAACGCATATCCGGAGGCTCTGCCTCCAACTTGCCTCATAGAAGAGCGAGGCAGAGCCTCTAGACATTGATTCCCAGGCAGATCCAGGGAACCAGTTAAACATTACGCCGGAGCTATCAAAAATAACCCATTACCTATATGTTCACATTCATCAATCCTAAGACTGATTTTGCCTTCAAAAAAATCTTCGGTTCTGAAAATAGCAAAGACATTCTCATTAGTTTTTTGAATGCCTTGCTGTATGACAGTCAGCCCACCATAGAAAGTTTACAAATTTTCGATCCTTATTCAGCTCCGCGAATTCGAGGTCTCAAGGAGACTTACTTAGATGTGAAAGCTAAGTTAAATGACGGCACATCAGTAATTATCGAGATGCAGGTTTTGAACGTAGAGGCTTTTGAAAAGCGGATTTTGTACAATGCAGCTAAAGCTTATTCCACGCAATTAGAAACAGCCGAACAATATGTACTGTTGAATCCAGTGATTGCCTTGACAATTACTGATTTTGAAATGTTCGAGGATTTCAGTAAAGTAATTTCGCGGTTTGTGCTTAAGGAAAGAGAGTTCTTGAGTGACTATCTGAGTTACGATATTGAATTGGTATTTGTCGAGTTGCCTAAGTTCAAAAAAAGTCTAAACGAGTTAGAAACCTTGACCGACAAGTGGCTTTATTTCCTCAAAACAGCTAGAGATTTAAATGCAGTACCTGAGACAATGGAAGCTGTGCCAGAAATTAACAAAGCCTTTGCAATAGCAAGTAAAGCTAATTTAAATCGTGATGAGTTAGAGGATTTGGAAAGACAGGAAGTTTATATCCAAGATCGGCGAGGTGCAATCTCTAAAGCAGTGCGAATCGGAACAGAAAAAGGCAGAAAAGAAGGCAGAGAAGAAGGCAGAGAAGAAGGAATCAAAACAGGACAAATAGCACTGATTATTCGTCTATTGGAACGTCGTGTAGGTGCTGTTACTCCCGAAGTTCAAACTCAAATCGGGGAATTGTCGATCGACCAATTGGAAAACTTAGGAGAAGCCTTGTTAAATTTTAACGACATATCAGATTTAACAGCTTGGCTTCAAACACAAGATTTACCCGCAGAATAGCCGATCGCACTTTCAGCAATCCTGAATCGCATAAGTAAAATTACTGTTGTGATTATTCCTGAACTAGCAGAGAATTAATACTAAGGTAATTTTCCCACAATCAGGAGCAGTCTGCCGCCATGACTCAAATGCCCCCTCAATGCACAAATCTGCAAGAGCAAGTTGAATCTTTACTGCAACTGCTGCGTCAGGAATCGTCTTTGCGACAACAAGATATCACGGCGGTACAAGCTTCTCTGAAAAAGGCAATTTCTCCTGAGTTTGAAATTGTGTTTGCTGGCGCTTTCAGTGCGGGAAAATCCATGCTAATTAATGCTTTGTTGGAGCGAGAATTGCTCTACAGTGCTGAAGGACACGCGACAGGTACGGAATGTTATATCGCCTTTGCTGAGCCGGAAAAAGAGCGCGTTGTCCTCACTTTTTTGAGTGAATTTGAGATTGGCCAGCAAGCTGCTGTGCTTTGCCATCAGCTAGGTTTAGCTACTGAAATTAATATTAATCAAACAGATGTATTGTCGCTGTTGTCTCAGGGATGTAACATAATTATTGAAAGGGAAGGCGGCGAAAATAAATCGGAACTAGCCAAACAAGCTAAGGCTTTGATGCTGCTATTAGAAGGTTTTGAGGCAAATCGCGATCGCATCCAAACTCTCGAAAATGCTACCTACTCGATGGAACAGTTTAACTTTTCCAATCTCAAGGAAGCTGCTAGTTATGCCCGTCGCGGTAGTAACAGTGCTGTACTCAAGCGGGTAGAATATTACTGTTATCATCCGCTGCTGGAAGATGGGAATATTATTATCGATACGCCGGGAATTGATGCGCCGGTGCAGCGGGATGCAGAATTGACTTATGATAAGATTGAAAGCCCGGATACTTCGGCGGTTGTCTGCGTTTTGAAAGCAGCTTCGTCTGGGGAAATGACGACGGAAGAAACCGAGTTGATGGAAAAGACACGGGGAAATCCGGGAATTCGCGATCGGCTGTTTTACATTTTCAACCGCATTGACGAAACTTGGTACAACACGCAACTGCGACAGCGCTTAGAAAATCTGATTAATTCCGACTTTCGCGATACTGCGAGAGTTTACAAAACTAGCGGATTGTTGGGATTTTATGGGAGTTTGATTCGAGGGACAACAGGGCGCGATCGCTTTGGTTTAAATACAATCTTTGCCACCAGCCAAGGGCGAGTTTCTGGAGATGATAAATTAGATTCAGAATTGCTCGGTAATAGTGAAGAAACTCCGCAATTTGTTAGTGAATTTAATCGCTACTGTGCGAATTCCGGCAAGCTATCTCCGAGCAGATTTCGGATTTCAGTTAACAGCTACGAAACACCAAATGAAAACTACGTGCGGATTCTGGCAGAGCAAGGACAACCATTAATTGCTCAATTAATTCAAGATAGCGGTATCGAAGATTTTCGCACAGCTATCACCCGTTACCTCACAGAAGAAAAACGCCCGCAACTGTTCAAAAATTTAGCTGACGACTTAGAAGACTTGTGCATTCAACTGCGGAAACATTACCAAACAATTCAGCGGAACTTGGACAGCCAGCCCCGCGAAATTGAAGCGATGAAAGCACAAGAACTTTTGCGACTAAATCAAGAATTGCAGCAAGTCGGACAGGATTTTCGGGAACATATCGCCGAAGAAGTCAATGAAATGATTATGAACAGATGCGATATTTTCGATATAGACTTTCGGCAACTGCAATCTCGGATGATCCGGCGCTTGGATGAATTGTTAGATGGATTTTCTGTTGAGGCGGCTTACGGACGCACTTTGCGGAATCATCCCCGCAATGCTACAGCACCTTTAATTGCTGTTTTAGTGGAAGCGCTTTATTATTTAGCGAATCAGTTGGAAGATATTTTAGTAGAGGCTACTAAGTCACTGGTTGATAATTATTTCCAGTATTTGAAAGACAGCGTTCGCAAGTCGGAATACTATCGATTACTCTATCGGTTGTTAGGCAACGACGGGGGAATTGAACAGCAGTTAGAGGAGTTATCAAAGCGGGTTTCTGATGCTTTGGTAAATGCGGCGGGCGTTGAGTGCGATCGCTACGTGCGAGAAAGTCCCCGTTTTTACGACGAAGGCACATTTTCAATTTATCAATTCCGGGAAACTTTGCAGCAAACTTCTCAAGGTTTCGACTGCGAAAACATGGTGGACGCCCAACCTGCAATTCGGCAATTATTGAGGCTAGATTTTGAGCCAAAAGTATCTAGAACTATTCGGCAAACTTTCCGCCAAACTGTCAACCAAACGCTGAAAGAGCATTTGTTGCCGCTGGCCCAAAAGCAAGCTGATGATATTTTGCAGAAATACAGTCAAGCCCGCGATTATTTGGAGCAAACTTTGGCACAGGAGGCGGAGGAAAAGATTGCTGGGAATCTGCGGCGGCAAGCTGAGAATGAGCAAAAGATTCAAGAGTACGATCGGGCAGTTTCGGGGATTAATAGTTGTTTGCAGGCGATGAAGCTGCACGAGCATTTGTTGCCTGTAATTGGACAAAATGATAGCGTTTCGCTGGATGGTGAATGATTGCAATTTTGGCGATCGGAAACCAGGCCATTGGAAATCGCGGCTACACAGACAAAACCCGCCGACGCGGGTTGAAGACATTCTTAGTGCGCGGAAGCGGACATCGTTTGTATAGCCGCCAATTCTATTCGCCGGGATTCTTGCAAAAACAGAGATGCTACTCTAAAATAGTTAGGATAAAAGTTGAAAGCACTTAGAGATTAACATGAAAAATAAAGTGGATTTTCACTGCGGTAATGATGATGTTTTATCTTTCGGTAACGCAATGCTGAAAGTGCAAAGACTAAAGGAAACACTAAATGGAGTTTTGCCTGCGTTAGGACAGACACTCACTAATTCGTTAATGGAACAGAAACTAGATATTGTTATAGAGTATAGTGACAACCAAAGACGTTTTTTACATGAGAACTGGTTTGGTAAAGGTATAGATTGTGAAATTCTCAGAGTGGGTGCTCAGGGCTGGAAGAAAGGAAAGATGAAGCTCAAACTCAATGTCACTATAGAGTTTTGCCCAGACGAACCAGATGTTGAAGAAACACCAGAAAACAACGAATCAGAAACTAGCAAACCAGAATCCCCCCTCGATGATTTGCGCCGCCAACTTCTCAATCAAGAAAACTCACCCAGCTAATCCATCAAACATCCGCGTTAATTCGCGTTCATCTGCGGTTAAAAATCATCATGTCTAAAACCCCCAGAATTCCCATTCCACCCGAAGTCAGAAAATATGTATTCACTCGCAATAAATACCAATGCCAAAGTTGCGGCCAAACCAAACTAGAAACCCAACTGACGATCGATCATATCATCCCCCTAGCGCGCGGCGGCAGCAACGACATCAGCAACTTGCAAACCCTCTGCGGCACCTGCAACCAAAAGAAAACCGACAAACTAGACCCCCGCTTCCGCCGTCACTTTGACCTTTGATTTTTAACAGTATAATAAAATCAGCAATTTAAGCTTGAAATTGCTAACCTCTGTTCGATCGCACTTTTAATCCCTAGCTTGGATAACTGCAATGCTGACAAAAACAGTTGACGTGCAAGAAGCACAGACAAATTTAAAAGAGTTATTATCTCTAGCACTTAAAGGCATAGAGGTTGTTCTCACAGAAGGTGGCATTCCCCTTGTCCGTTTAGCACCCATCGCATCCCCAACTAAGCAGCGTACAGCAGGATTGCACGCAGGAGCAATCTGGACAAGTAATGATTTTGATGAACCGTTACCAGACGAATTTTGGACAGGGAATCTATGAAATTACTGCTGGATACTCATACATTATTCCTTCTTCCTTCAATCCGTTACATCTCACATCTTGCACCATTGTCAAGAACAGGCAAGATGCCTGTTCCACAAGAAAATTTATCTCTTGTGGAACAGGCATCTTGCCTGTTCCTAAGCAAGTAATTGAGAATGGTGCAACATGTCCGTTACATCCGTTACATCCGTGGAGCGAATTTGTTGCTAAACTTCCTTCTTCCTACCATCGATAATACCGATAAGGATCGTCCCCATTCTCAAAATCCGTCTTGTAATCCCAGTGATAAAACTCCCGACTCGACGAACCGTTAAACACAGATCCATCCGCCTTAAAACTCGCCCCTAAATTAGCCAAAATCTGAGCATTTGCTCGTGTTTGCCGCCAGCGAGTAAAACGCAAATAAGTCTTAGTATCAGCATTCAAACTGTCCGGTTCAATCTGAGAAAAAATCGCCACGCCCTTGCCAACTTGTACCCGACTTAACAAACCGTCAGCGCCGATTTCTCCCCCAGACTGAATCAACCAAGTATCATAAAAAGAGCGCGATCGCAAATCTGAAGCACTAACCCCCTTCACCTGATCCCAACTCGGAACCGCCAGCGAACCCCCAAAATCCTGCGCTTGCTGCAAACCCACGCCCAAACCCGCCACAGGCACTTGACGCGGCAAGAAAAACGCCTTCCCGCCAGCATTCAAATAACCGCGCAAATCTGCCTCTTTCAGATTCGCTTCTGTCCCCACAATTGCCAAACCAACATCATTAGAAAGCGAATTAGCGCGCTGATAAATTACCCCCAAACTGTCCAGCTTCTGTGCATCCCCATCTCCCCCAATTAAAACCACTTTATCCGGCTTTCCAACCACCGGAGAATTCATGCCGTAACTCACAATTTGTTGCAGTAACTGCGCCGCCCCAGCATCTACCGAATAATGGTCTTCCAAATCCAACTCGTTTAAAATCAACCGCCCTTTTCCGTAATCCAATTCCATCAGCGGCGAATAAGCTAAATCAAACTCAGATTCCAAAATTGGCCGCCAACCGCTGCGGTGCGGTTTCTCTATAGAAGCGCTGCTGATACCGCCGCGATTTCCCCAATGCCAGCCGTACCAAGGCATATTTGCCGGACTCATTCTCGGCGCAGTTTGAATCGTATCTGGATAAGCTTCAACCAGCGTGCTTTCCCCCACCCAATCCCGCAAATCTTCACTGTCTAAACCGCTAATTGCCGGATGGTTGCTGTCAACTGGATAAGCGCGGCGGCCGACGTGACCGGCAACCCGGAAACCCGTATTTTCCAGCCATTCCCTGCGCTGAGGAAACACAATTGCTTTGCCGCCGTTTCGTACAAAACTTTCTAAACTTCCGGGCAATTTTTCCCCGGTTGAAAACGCTTCCCTACCGATAATTAATAGCGATGAAACTTGCGAACCATTCCACGGTACAAGCTGATGACCTAACTGTTTTAACATAGCCGATGTTTTGCCCGCTGGATCGAAGATTGTCAGCCTATCCTTGATGTTGGCTGGATTGGGGAAAACCCGGAAAGCAAATGTATCAGAATGCGATCGATCGCCCACCCGTGCCGTCAAGCGAATTTCGCCGTCTGCCTTGCTAGAAATGGTATTTGGCAATTTTACGTCTATTGGGAAAAACAGCGTTTCTGCCTGCTCAATCAGGCCTTTAGCCTCGCCTTTTTTTACTTCTTTCCCCCCCACCAAAACCCGCCAATTAAACGAAAATTCTTGTGGCGTCCGCGTATCGTTAATTAACACTACTTGCTTTGCCAGTTTTCCGCCCACAAACAAATTGCGATCTTTCGCAGTAAAAACCGGGCTAGCACCAGCAATCC
Organism: Microcoleus sp. K4-B3; assembly: GCF_036704615.1. Classification (NCBI taxonomy): domain Bacteria; kingdom Bacillati; phylum Cyanobacteriota; class Cyanophyceae; order Oscillatoriales; family Microcoleaceae; genus Microcoleus; species Microcoleus sp. K4-B3. Next base: position 31,776 of record NZ_JAUBSF010000061.1, on the reverse strand, counting down.
AAGCCAAAGTCGAGCTATTATTCTTCATAATTGCCTCGCCCCCAGGATGGACAGTGTAAGCTTCTGGCTGCAAATAATTCAAAAGATTATTCGAGACTTGCTTCAAATAAACTCCCCGGCGGCCAGGTTGAAATGCCCCAATATCCACCTTTTTTTTGCCAGCCTCGGAAACTTCCCAACCGTGTCCGTCATTCCAAGGAATCATCCCGCCAGACATTCCAAAAGTCCGCCAACTCCGCCAAGTATTTGTACTGAATAACTCCTGCAACTTTTGAAAAGCTGGTGCAAAATCTAACTCTTTGTTAAAATGCCAGCTTTGATATTCCTGACCGTTGACAAATTGCTCGCGAATTTTAGCTTTATAAGCAACCGTTTCCAACTCGTAAGCCTGCTTGCCCAAATAAATTGCCGTAAACTCAGTCATCCAAGGTTCGCTGAGAATCGCCTGACCAAAACCTTTGCGGTTCCGCATCATGGTTGCGTGCAGAGGAGTCCCAAACTCGACGGCCATGTAGGGCATTTCCCCGGTTTTGCTCCACTCAGAAATCCACTCTTCCCGTTCTTGCAAGGGAATCATATTTAAATAAGAATTCAGCGCATAAACATCGCCGAAGTTGGCGCCTTGGTGTACCATCACAGGTCTGGTTGGGTCTGCTGATTTAATCGCAGCTAAAGCGTCATTTCCTAGGGGAGTGTTGACCCGCAAACGCTGGTTGTCCGACGGACTGAGAGTTCCTTCTACTTTTCTTTTGCCGATGCGACGGGGATTTTGGTCGTCAGCGTTGCCAAAAAAATTAGGACTTGTCGCCCACATTAATACTGATGGATGATTGCGGTAGCGGCGCATTTCAGTCACCATTCGGGATTTCCAGCGGTTTTTCCACAGGGGGTTCTTCCACTTGCCGTTCCAAGCGATAGGACTAATGTCTAAAGCGGGAGCCATAATTGGAAAACCTTTGAGGTCTGCTCTTTCCGCAAATAACTCTCGGAAGTGCCATCTACCCCGTTCGTCGTGATTCCAAGGCCACATTTCTGTTATGTTAAAACCTGCTTTTACGTAGCCATCAATTAGGCTGTCAGAAACTTCTACTGTCCCGCCCTGCCAAGAATCGGAGTGCAAGTTTGGTCGCAGCCGAAATTCAGTTCCATTTAAGAAAAATTTGCGCCCTTCTATCCAAAATTCGCGGAAGCCAAAAGGTTGGTCGTATTGCGTGTTAACGCCGCTACCTTTTACTTCTAATTGCAGGGTGTAAAGGTTTGGTTTACCGACCTCCCAAATACGGGGATTTGGCCAATTCCACTGGACTTGTACGGTTTGAATTGCTTTAGCTTGAACCCTGGCGGTTCCGGTGAATTTTTGTTCGACTTTGCCTTGGTCGTCTAGCATTTGTGCGATTAGTTCAACTTCACCGCTTTGGGCAACGTCTTTGAGTTCTATATCTAATTTAACTTGCTTTTTTCTGGTGGAAGTTTGGACGAACACGTCGCTAATTAGCGGGCCTGGAGGAACGGCAAGAAGCCGCAATTCGCCGATGATTCCCCGCGATTGCAACTTGGATTTTTCTGTGTAGATTTCTGTGGGGCCCATGATAACGGCTTTTTCTTTTTCGTCGGATACTGCCACGACTAAAATAGAGAGGGTGTTTTGACCTAGTTTTGCTGCTTTGGTAATTTCAATAGTGCCGTAAGGCCATGCGATTTGACCGCAGTTAATGCCGTTGACAAATATGACTGCATCGGTGCTGACTCTGGCTAAGTCGATAAAGATTCGGCGGTTTGTCCAGTCGCCGGGAATGTCTATATTTCTCTGATACCAAGCTTTTGATAGTTGTTTACTGTTGAAGTCTTCCCAATCTTTGCCGCTGCCGCGAGAGATGATTCCGGGTACGGATTCGTTGTTTTCTTTTTGCCAGTTTCCGGGCACCTGGATGGAACCCCAACTTGGGGAGACGGGGGGTTTTTGGGAGTTGCCAACTGCGGGGACAAATTGCCAAGTTCCGTTGAGATAGATTTGGTCGCGTTTGTTGTCGATCGCGCCGACAGCCGCGATGGTAAGATTGGGGAAGCCGATCGACATCGCTGAGTTGCTGGCCGAGTTAGGATTTTGAAGCGTGTAACCGATGAATCCGAAGACGGTGGCGGCTGTGAAAAATAATCCGATAATTTTTGCCAGCTTGTGATTCACTCGCTTATTACTCCCAGAAATTAGATGATCGAATTTCTCCCTTCATCTAGAATAGCAGTTTATCGAGCACTAATCACGGTGCAAATCTGTCGCGGGGAAGATGACACAGCGCCGACCAATGTGGTTTTCTAGAGAAAAAATAGATGATTAGTTTTAACTTAGTTTTAGCTTAGTTTTAACAAGGTTGTTTCATCGACATAAGCAATAGTGCGATCGCGCCATCGCTACAGGTCAAAAAAAAATGAGCCAGTTTGAGGTCTTGCCCTTACCCATTCAATCTTACAGCATTGCTACATTTAGTGCCGGCACGGCTTTACTGCTGACCGCTCTGTTACTGTTTTCATTCAATGTCGCTCCTGCAATCTTACTTTTGACCGCTGCAATGGTTAGCGCTTGGTATGCTGGCTTAAAGTCCGCAGAAAAAGAATTAGAAATAGAACGTAAAATTATTTCAAAAGTAATTGACACGACGGCTTCCTTGATTGTAGTTCTCGATAGCCAAGGACGGATTGTCCGCTTCAACCAAGCTTGCGAAAAAACCACAGGCTACTCGACAGCAGAAGTTGTCAATAAATATGTTTGGGATTTGTTCTTAATTCCCGAAGAACTTGAGCCAGTAAAAACAGTTTTTACCAAACTAAACGCCCAACATTATTACAGCGAATATCAAAACTATTGGCGCAATAAAAGCGGCGATAAACGCTTAATTTCTTGGTCGAATACTGTGACGACCGATCGTGCGGGCTTGGTAGAATATGTGATAGCAACTGGCATCGATATTACTGACCGCCAAAAAGCAGAAATAGCCCTGGCTTTATCCTACACTAAGCTAGAAAGCCACGTCAAAGAGCGCACAGCAGAACTGACAGTAGCTAAAGAAGCGCTGCAAGCTCAAGAAGAACGATTTCGCTGTTTAAGTTCCTGTTCGCCGGTCGGCATTTTTATCGCAGATTTTGAGGGGCGGTACACCTATGCGAACCCTCGCTGTCAGGCTATTTGCGGCTTGAGTTTGGGAGAACTTTTAGGAGACGGTTGGGAGAATTGCATTCACCCGGAAGACTGCGATCGCGTATTAGCCCGATGGCTGGATTATACTCGGGAAGGTGGGGAATATGCGATCGAGTATCGCCTGCAAACACCAGAGGGGATTGTGCGCTGGATTAACGTTTGTGCCTCGCGGATGTTGTCCGACTCTGGCGAACTCATCGGATACGTGGGGACAGTGAGAGATGTCACCGAAAGACAACAAGCGCAAGCAGCTTTGGCAAGCAGCGAACAGCAACTGAGAACGCTGCTAGAAAATACGCCAGATATCATTATCCGCACGGACAAAGAACTGCGTTATATGTATGTCAACAAAGCAGTTGAAACAAGCCAAGAAAAACCGCTTTCATTCTTCCTGGGAAAAACCAGTCAAGAAATAGGAATGCCGCCAGACCTGTGCCAGGTGTGGGATGAAACTCTGCACAAAGTGTTAGAAACATGTCGAGAAGAAATCATCGAATTTCAGGGATTCTCAACCAACGGCATCAGAACCTATCAATCCCGTGTAGTTCCAGAATTTGGCAAAGACGGCGTACCAGAATCCGCCTTAATTGTCGCCCGCGATATCACAGAACTCAAGCTTGCAGAAACTCAAAGATTGCAGTTAACAATCGAGCAAGCAGCGAGAGAAAAAGCGGAAATAGAACAGCAGCGCTCGGCATTTTTAGCAGAAGTCAGCAAAATGCTGGCTGCTGCGTTTGACGGGGAAACGGTGCTGCAAAAGGTAGCAGAATTAGCAGTAAATTCGATCGCAGACGGGTGCTGCATTCATTTGACCGAAATCGACTCAAAAGTGCGTCGAGTCGCTGCGGCTCACGCAGAAGCCTCTATAGTTGATAGTCTGAATAACTTGAGAATCCGCAGTCCGATCGCGGACAATGCTGTTAACGGCTATCCGTTGGTAATCCGCACCGGAACATCCGAACTAATTGCCGAAATGGATGAGGAAATTTTAGCAGCAGGATGCGAAAATGCAGCAGAAATAGAAATATTGCGATCGCTCAATATCGGATCTCACGCTTGCGTACCGCTGAGGGCCCGCGGGCGGGTAATGGGTTCCATCACTTGCTTTACCTCAAAGTTGGGCCGCCGCTACAGTGCAGAAGACATGGCAATGCTAGAAGATTTAGCATATCGCGTCGCGATCGCCCTCGACAACGCCAGACTTTACGCAGAAGTGCAGCAAGCACTATCTCAAACAGCGCAATCCTTCGCCTTAATTAACTCGCTGTTAGAAGCATCTCCCCTAGCGATTTGCTTTCTCGATCGCGAAATGCGCTTCATCCATATCAATCAAGTATTAGCAGAACTCAACGGTTTGCCGATAGAACAGCATCTCGGCCAAGACTTCCGGCAATTGTTGCCAGAATATGCAGCCAAATTTGCGCCGATAATTCAGCAAGTTTTAGAAACCGGCAAGCCTGTTTTAAACTTAGAAATGAGCGGCGAACCTCCTGGAAAACCCGGAACTTTCGGCTACTGGCTCGCCAACTACTACCCCGTTAAAAATGAAAGGGGAGAAATAATCGGAGCAGGCCTAATTATCACAGATATTACCGCAGCCAAACAAACAGAATTAGCTTTGCGGGAAAGCGAAATGCGCTGCCGCAGCGTGGTAGAATCTAACATGATCGGGATCGGTTTCTGGGATGCCAACGGCGAAATTACTGAAGCTAACGACGCCTTGCTGGAAATGATTGGCTCTACAAGGGAAGACTTAGTTTCAGGACAGATTCGCTGGATCGATATAACGCCGCCGGAATACGGAGAACTCGATCGCGCCGCCATCGCGGAAGTCGCAGCATCAGGAAGTTGCGCGCCTTATGAAAAAGAATTCATCCGCTCTGACGGCACGCGCTTCCCAATTTTAATCGGGGGCGGAAAGTTGCAAGGAGCTACAGACAAAGGAGCATTATTCGTACTAGATATAACCGATCGCAAACAAGCCCAAAACCAACTTCGAGAAAACGAAATACGCCTTCGCCGCCAACTAGCAGAACTCGACTTAGTTTACAACACCACACCAGTCGGGCTGTGCTTTGTCGATACCAATTTGCGCTACATCCGCATCAACGAATGCCTCGCTCAGATCAACGGCCGCTCGATCGCAGAGTACCTCGGGCGCACCGTTAGAGAAGCGAGTCCGGAAATCGCCGATATGCTAGAACCGATTTACCGCCAAGTGCTGGCGACGCAAACCCCCGTGCTCGACTTGGAAATTAAAGCCCAAACCCTGCAACAGCCGGGAGTTTTGCGGGATTGGCAAATCAGCTTTTACCCCGCGATCGATGAATCGGGAACACTGCTGGGAGTCAGCACCGTGGTTGCCGAAATTACCGATCGCAACCAAGCAAAACGGATAATGCAGCAAAGCGAAGACATATTCCGGCTGCTGTTCGAGTCAAATATTTTCGGAGTCGCGATCGGCGATTTTAGCGGCCGCATCGCCTACGCCAACCAATCCCTGCTCAACATGGTCGGCTACACCCGCTCAGACCTGCTCTCCGGTCAAATGCGGTGGGACAGGATGACCCCCCCCGAATACCTGCACCTCGACGCCTTAGCAGCCCAAGAACTGCGGGCTAAGAGAGTCGCAACTCCTTTCAAGAAAGAGTATATCCGCAAAGATGGCAGCCGCGTGCCGATTCTGATGGGCGGGACGACCCTGTGCCCGGACGCTGGCGAACCAGAGACGATCGTCGCATTCTACATCGACTTGACCGAGATATCGCGGGTGGAAGCAGAACTCAAAAAGAATCAAGAACGCCTGCAAATCGCTCAGCAAGCAGGCAAAATCGGAACTTTTGAATGGAACGTCCAAACCGACGATCTCGCGTGTACGCCGGAATTAGAGGCTTTGTACGGGCTGCCGCCCGGCGCTTTAGACAGCTATCAAAGTTGGGCCCAAATGCTGCATCCAGACGATCGCGCTGTTACCGAACAGCAGGTAAAAGCTGCGGGGGCTTCCGGGGAGGAATTAAACATTGAGTTCCGCATTTGCCGCCCGGACAAAAGCGTGGGCTGGATTGCTTGCAGGGCTAAGGTGTTTCCCGACGATCGGGGTTTGCCTTGGCGGACGATCGGGGTGAACGTCGATATCACCGATCGCAAACAAGCAGAAGCAGCGCGATCGCACCTAAATCAAACTTTAGAAGCCTTGATCCAGGCTTGTCCCCTGGCAATTACCGTTTTGGACACCGACGACGGCACTGTGAAAATGTGGAACCCAGCCGCCGAGAGGATTTTTGGCTGGTCCGAATCAGAGGTGGTAGGTCAATTTGTGCCCAGCGTTCCCGCAGACAAGCGGGAGGAATTCACGGCTAATTTGAAAGGAATTCGCGAAGGAAACGCGATCGCCGGCATGGAAACCCAGCGCCAAAGGAAAGACGGCAGCTCGATCGACATCAGTTTGTGGGCAACTCCAGTCCGCGACAGCAACGGGAACATCAACTGTATGTCGATCGTCGCCGACATCAGCGATCGCAAGCAACTGGAGGCCCAACGCGCTCAGTTGCTCGATCGCGAACAGGCCGCGCGAGCCCAAGCAGAAGCCATCAACCGCCTGAAAGACGAGTTTCTAGCCACTCTTTCCCACGAACTTCGCACCCCTATAAATGTGATTATGGGCTGGGCACAGAGGCTGCGCACCCGCCCGTACACGGAAGCTTCTTTAGCTTGCGGTTTGGAAGCGATCGAGCGTCAGTCGAGGATGCAGGTGCAGCTAGTGGAAGATTTGCTCGATGTTTCCCGGATTATTCAAGGTAAGCTGGCTCTGAAACCCGGCTGGTTCTACATGGTAAGGACGATCGAGGCGGCTCAGAATTCAGTTCGTTTGGTGGCCGAAGCCAAGTCTGTCACCGTTTCCTCAGAATTTGACCCCGCAGTCGGCTTGATGTGGGGCGACGCCCAGAGGTTGCAGCAGGTAGTGTGGAATTTGCTGACTAACGCCGTGAAGTTTACGCCTTCGGGGGGAAATGTGGAACTGCGCTTATCTGCGGTAGCTGTTACCGATTCCTCATCACCTAATTACGTGCAAATTACTGTCAGCGATACCGGAAAGGGCATTTCTGCTGAGTTTCTGCCCTACGTATTCGATCGCTTCCGACAAGCAGACGGCTCGATTACTAGGCATCAAAACGGTTTGGGACTGGGATTGGCGATCGTCCGGCACTTGGTGGAACTCCACGGTGGCACTGTGACTGCGGAAAGTCCTGGTAAAAACAAGGGTGCGACATTTACGGTGAAACTGCCGCTCAAACAGCGTCGGAATCACCAGCCACAGTTGAGAGAGGAAAGCAAATTCCCTCAAATCCGTCCGGGTATTTTGGCAGGTTTAAAGGTGTTGGTAGTTGACGACAAACCCGACAACCGTCAGTTTTTGATTGTGGCGATCGAACAGTTGGGTGCGACTGCGACTGCGGCTGCTTCGGCTGCGGAGGCGATCGACATTTTACAGCAGTCGCCGCCGGATATTTTAGTCAGCGATATCGGTATGCCCGTTGAGGACGGCGACTCGCTGATCCGCAAAGTGCGATCGTCCGCATCCGACCAAATCAAGCGCTTGCCGGCCGTGGCGCTGACAGCTTATGCTAGCGAACAAGACCGCGATCGGGCGATCGCCGCCGGTTACAACGAACACTTAACAAAGCCGATCGAACCCGCTGTATTTGCCGCCATTTTAGCCAAGTTAACAAATTTGCAGTAGGGCGATCGGGCCCTGCTGCAAACTCTGACTCTTGTCAACTAAACACCCAAAAGTGCGAGAGTGAAGGAGGAAAAATTATTCCTACAGCAGCGCAGTTACTCAAATGCTTTGTAGTTTGCTATGAATTAACAAATATGTATCAGCCTATCTACATAGTGCGACTCGATGAACGCACAAATTACCTGTATATTTTGGCTGGTGAAACTATTGAAATAGAGATTTATCCTAACGGGCAATGGAGATACTGTGATGAACAAGCCTAATTTTCAAGCTATGAGCCGAAAGGAATTGCGAGCTTACGTACTTGCTCACCGAGAAGATAATGAGGCTTTCTATGCTTTGGCGGACCGGCTGCATGAATCAGTAGCCGCAACAGAGGCCGCAGTTGTTAAATGGTTGCACTTCCAGCATCCCAATCAAACTATTAATAAAATTCCCGAAAGCTCCTCTAGCTTGATTTTGACAGATGCAGAGGGAAATCAAACAGAAATCAAAATTCAAATTATGGGCAGTTATCTGCCGAATAATAAGCCATTAATAGAGCTGTTAATCAACGATATGATTTCCCATACACAGAAACAACATATAAAAACTCTGGCTGTTTTTGTCAGTAGAAATGAATCAACTGCCAAACAGCTAGAAACAGAACTGACCGAGGCAAATTTTGACAGCCGCGCCCAATCTTCGCTGGTAGTTGGCTATATTGAACCCGGAGGAAAATTTCAGAGCCTACCAGCCGCGCCAATGGCCGGGGTAAAGGCAGACCAAAGTAGTTAAAATTCGATCGCCAGCACAATTGTTTCACACCCATGCCCATTTATCCCTTCAACCGCCCAGCCGCCAAACTTTTCAGCAAGCTGCCCCTGCGAACGGTTCTGATTGTTCCGTTTGTTTTGCAAACGGTAAGTGTAGTCGGGCTAGTGAGCTTTCTTTCTTTCAAAAGCGGTCAGGAATCAGTCGAGAATGTAGCGCATCAGCTAATCGAACAAGTAGGAGAACGGATTAGCGATCGCCTCACCGATCCTGATGGGCTTTCGGCAATTAATAGCTTTCTGGCTCGGCTGCACTTCTCTGCATCGGGACAGACTTTTATTATGGATCGATCGGGGAATCTGATTGCCACATCCACACGAGAAACACCCTTGGTGACGCTAGCAAAAAACCAACCGACGCCATTGCTAGCCATCAACAGCAAGGATGCCCGAACGCGAGATATTGCTCGACAACTCGTCAACCGATTTGGCAACTTCCGCACGCTGCAAACAACCCAGAAATTTACCCTGGCGAACAACCGCTCGCGGCAATTTGTCCGCGTCACTCCCTATCGAGATGTCCGTGGCTTGGATTGGTTGATTGTGGTGGTAGTGCCAGAGTCTGATTTCATCGCTCGCCTTCAAGCAAATACACGCAACACATTGTGGTTGTGCGCCGGTACGCTACCGCTGGCGATCGCGATCGCATTGTTGACTTCCCGTTGGGTGACAAAGCCAATTATGCGCTTGAATACCGCTGCCAAAAATGTTGCAAAAGGAAAATGGGATCGACCTTTAGAAATTAGACGCTTGGATGAAGTCGGAGAACTCGCCAATTCCTTCAATCTTATGGCAGCGCAACTGCAACAGGCTTTTGCAGACCAAAAATCTTTAAATGAAGCTTTAGCGCAGAGCGAGAGCCAACTGAAGCAATTTATCGAAGCCATACCTGCGGGAGTATCTATCCACGATGCCTCGGGTCAAGTCGTGTACTTCAACGAAACTGCCAAGCATTGGCTCGGCGTAGAAACTATCCCCGATGCGACTTTAGAAGAAGCAGTAGAAGTTTATCAAATGTACCGCAAAAACCAGCCCTATCCAACTGAAGAACTGCCCGCATTCCGAGCGCTGCGCGGCGAAACGGTGTTCCTTGACGATTTAGAACTTCATCGAGATGGGGAATTTATTCCTTTTGAGGTGCGCGCCACACCAATTTTCGACGAAGGCGGAAACATTATTTATGCCCTGAATATTTTTTATAACATCGCACAGCGCAAACAATCTGAAAAAATCTTAACTGACTACAATCGCACTTTAGAAGCCGAAGTTGCGGAACGTACCTGCGCCTTAGCTCGTGCTAACGAACTATTACAACATGAAATTGCCGATCGCAAATTGATCGAGCAAAAACTTTACACTTCTACCGAGCAAGTTCTACAAATATTTGAGTCAATAGCAGATATTATATTAATTTTTGACTTGCCGGAAAAAACTATCAAAATTATACCCACCAAGGGCATTTTTCACTACAACTATCAGACGAGTCAGATCGACTCGATCGTCGAACAATTTTTTCATGAGGAAAGCGAGGAAATTTATTTCGCTCAAGTTCGACAGGCATTGGAAATCAAACAAACTATTAGTTTTGATTACAGTCAGCAGATTAATAACCAAGAAGTTTGGTTTGCTGCTAAAATTTCGCCGCTGTCCGATAGCTCCGCGGTTTGGGTAGCGCGCGACATTAGCGATCGCCAGTTAGCCGAATCCCGACTGCTGGAAGCCCAAAAAATTGCCCGTATTGGCAGTTGGGAACACGATATCGCCACAAAAACAACCACTTGGAGTGAGGAAGTCTATCGCATTTACGAGCTCGATCCGACTCAAAAACCGCTGCCAACCGAACAATTAATCGAGCGTTTTCATCCAGAAGATCGATCGCGCTATCTCACAAGAGTTCGCGATCGAGCTATGAAAGGACAAAGCTTTGAAATCGATCTGCGGCTGATCCGAAGAGATGGCTCGCTCAGTTACATTGAAGTCAGAGGGAAACCGCTTTATGATGAAAAAGGGCAGTTGATCCGTTTGTTTGGCACTGTCTTGGATATTAGCGATCGCAAACAAGCCGAGTCAGCTTTGCGAGAAAGCGCGCAGAGGGAACAAGCCATCGCCCGATCGATCGATCGCATCCGTCAGTCCTTAGATATTGACACAATATTCAAAACTACAACCTCTGAACTGCAACAAACCCTAAAATGCGATCGTGTCGGTATCTATCGTTTTAATCCTGATTGGAGTGGGGAATTTGTTGCCGAGTCAATGGCTCCGGGCTGGATGTCTCTGATGCAAAAAACCGACGATTTTAATTTTCCAAACACTCTCCTCGAAGACTCTCGCTGTACCGTGAAAACTATGCAAGCCTCCGGTGAACCAGTGCGAGATACCTATCTACAAAGAAATCAAGGCGGTATGTATGCTATAGGCGTTCCTTACCACATAATTGAAGACATATACAGCGCTGGGTTGAGTCCTTGTTACCTGCAACTGTTAGAGCAATTTCAAGCTAGAGCCTACGTTATTTTTCCTATATTTTGCGGCAGTCAACTTTGGGGTTTGCTCGCCAGCTATCAAAATTCTGTACCCCGCACTTGGCGCGAAGCAGAAATCAATATTGGGCTGCAAATTAGCACTCAACTAGGAGTCGCCTTACAACAAGCTCAATTGCTCGAAGCCACTCAGCAGCAATCACTACAGCTCCAACAAGCCGCCTGGGCAGCAGAAGCCGCCAACGTCGCGAAAAGCACTTTCCTGGCAAATATGAGCCACGAACTCCGCACCCCGCTAAATGCAATTCTGGGATTCTCCCAATTGATGCAGCGTTCTACCAACCTCAGTCGCGAACAGCAGGAAAATATCCGCATTATCAACCGCAGCGGAGAACACTTGCTAGCTCTGATCAATCAAATATTAGATTTAGCCAAAATAGAGGCGGGACGCATTACCCTCAACCCAACAGACTTTAAATTAAGCAGCCTGCTGAACGAGGTGGAAGAGATGTTCCAACTCCAGGCACGAGACAAACAATTACAGTTAATATTTGAGTGTTCTAGGGATATTCCCGAATACGTGCAAACCGATCAACTTAAGTTGCGCCAAGTTTTAATTAATCTGCTTTCTAACGCCATTAAGTTTACGAAAGAAGGAGGGATTGCGGTAAGAGTAAGTTCGGTTATGGAGGGTGAAAATCAGCAATTACCAATCAGTAATTACCAATTACATTTTGAAATAGAAGACACTGGTTCCGGCATGGCTCCTGATGAGTTAGAGAAGCTCTTTCAAGCCTTCGTGCAAACTAAAACAGGAGCAACATCTCAGCAAGGAACAGGCTTGGGGCTGGCCATCAGCCAACAGTTTGTCAAGCTGATGGGCGGCATCATTACTGTACGCAGTGAAGTAGGACGCGGCACCACCTTCGCGTTTGATATCCTCGTCAGCGCCGTTGATGTGGCGGTCATTCAACCCGTACAGCCGCCGCGTCGGGTGATAGCCCTGGAACGGAATCAGCCGCGCTATCGTATTTTGATTGTGGACGATCGATCCGACAATCGCCAACTGCTGATCGAACTCCTCGCTGCCTTTAACTTTGAACTCCAAGAAGCCAGCAACGGCATAGAAGCTATTGAAATGTGGTCGAGTTTTGATCCGCACTTAATTTTTATGGATATGTGGATGCCCGGGATGGATGGACAGGAAGCGACGAAACGTATTAAAGCCACGGTTAAAGGTCAAGCTACCGCAATAATTGCGGTGAGTGCCGGTAACGCCGAGGAAGCGCGAACCGTTACTGTATCAGATGATTGCGATGACTTTATCCACAAACCCTTTCGAGATACAGAAATCTTTGCCACCCTGCACAAACATCTCGGAGTACGTTACATTTACGATGAACCGGAGAGTGTTCCCGAGTCAACTCAAATCGAAGCTCCCACTCCAGAGACTGTTGCAGCTTTACCCGCAGATTGGCTGGCAGCTTTAGAGAAAGCCACAATTGAGTGCGATTTAGAGTTAATTCTGATCCAAATTGAACAAATTGGCGATCGAAATGACTCTTTAGCTAGCGCTCTAGCCGCATTGGCTAACGAGTTTCTGTTCAATGAAATACTAGCTCTCATCCATCCCGAAACAAAATAAGAATGATATTACAGCAGATAGCAGGTTTATGAAGTACACCCCAAATAGATCGTATGGATCTATCCCCCCGTAGGGACACAGCATTGCCGTGTCCCTACTTCATAAACCTGCGATATTACAAACCTATAAATTTTATTTTACCGAACTAGATATGAATTACGAACCAACTCCCGTCTTTAAAGGAAATATTTTAATTGTTGATGATATTCCGGCTAATTTGCAACTTTTAGCTCAAATACTCTCGCAGCAAGGGTACAAAACACGCACCGCACCCGACGGCAAACTAGCTCTGCGGTCGATCGAATTAACTGCTCCTGACTTGATTTTGCTGGACATCATGATGCCCGGTATGGACGGCTACAAAGTCTGCCAAGCCTTGAAAGCTTCTGCCACAACCAAGGACATTCCCGTTATTTTTATCAGTGCTTTGAATGAAGTGTTAGATAAAGTCAAAGCCTTTGAAGTTGGTGGTAGAGATTATATCACAAAACCGTTTCACGAACAAGAAGTTCTGGCCCGCGTCTCAAATCAACTCGTGCAGCGCCAATTGTTCCAGCAAACACAATCCTACGCCCAGCAACTCGAACAAACCGTAACTGAACTCAAGAAGACTCAAGCTCAGTTAATACAGAAGGAAAAAATGGCTTCTTTAGGTCAGCTAGCGGCAGGAATTGCTCACGAAATCAACAATCCCGTCAGCTTTATCTACGGCAATCTTGCTCTAGCGGCGGACTATGCGCGAGATTTGCTTCGCCTCGTCGAATTGTACCGACATTACTACCCGCACCCCGTTCCAGAAATTATCGGCGAATTGGACGAGATTCAACCCGAATTCATCGCAGAGGATTATCCAAAACTGCTGAATTCGATGAAAGATGGTGCTTCTCGGATTAGTCAGATTGTGATGTCTTTGCGCAACTTTTCCCGGCTTGGCGAACAAAAGTACAAGCCAGTGGATATTCATGAAGGCATTGACAATACTTTAGTTATTTTGGAACACCGGCTGAAGGGAACAAACAAGGCCGGTGAGATTGAGGTCATCAAACACTACAGTCAACTGCCAAAAGTAACCTGTTACGCCAGTGAATTAAATCAGGTGTTCATGAACCTGCTAAGTAATGCTATTGATGCCCTGGAAACTCAACCGTCTCCCCGAAAAATTACTATCAGCACTTCAGTAAGTTGTGAGTCAGAATCGGCCCTGCACAATCAAGATTCAAAATTAGCCACTCACAACTATAAATCGGTTGTTATTCACATTGCCGATAACGGTTGTGGGATGAGTGAGGAAGTGCGCCACCAGATATTTGACCCATTTTTTACTACGAAGCCTGTAGGCAGCGGTATTGGATTAGGGTTGGCAATCAGTCACGATATTGTAGTGGAAAAACATCGAGGGCAAATCAGTTGTATTTCTGCTCCGGGCCGAGGAGCCAAGTTAATTGTGCAGATTCCGATCTGTGTTAAATCTTAACTGTTAAAATGTTAACAGACGGAGATGATATATCAGATAGATTGTAGCCGAGAATCTGTAGGGAAACGGGAATGCCGTTTCCGGCGCGGGAATTAGGGAAACGGCATTGCCGTTTCCCTACGGTTCGCAGTAAGGAGTATTGTATTTACTTTAAATCGAGCAATCCGCTAGTTTTTAGCTTGGGATTAAACCGAATTTCTTCAGTTACACCGCGAGCTTTCAGCAGCGAGAAAATTTCATTTTCTACGCGCCGCGCGACATTTTTCAACAATTTATCTTTGGCAATTTCATCGGCGAAGATACCTTCATAATTTGCCGTTTCTTGGGCAGTCATCACAGTTTTGGTGTCGATGGGATCGTTCCACTTGGCAGCATCGACACCATTTCCTTGGGGCTGCGAACCGTTTTCCGCAATCCAACTTGAGCGGATGCTTTCTAGAATAGTGCGGCTGGGTTTGTCGATAGTTTGGACTTTCAGCCAGTAGCAATATTGGGTTTGCCGTACCAAATGCTGTTTGAGGCTGAGGTAAATATCGCGAGAATAACCGACAAATTGCAGGACTTTCTCGCTGTCAAAAATTGCGTAAACGCCAATTTTTCCCTGGAGAAAATCGGGCAATTTGCCCTCGGAGTCAATGTAGGGAATGAATTCTAAGCTGGCGAGAGAGTGAATGTCTTCTGTCATCCGATTTTAGATTTTAGATTTTAGATTTTAGATTAAACCACAGATGAACCAGCCTTGACCTAACTCTTGAAAACGCGATAAACGGCACAGAGGCGGCTGGGTTTAAATATTTTGGCTTGGAACATGAAATTAGGCGGGACGTTGACGATCGCAAAATCGCTCGATTCGTGATACTTTTCAAATTCAGCAGGCATTCCCTTCGGCGTCTCGCTGCTGTAAGGGACGGGCTGAAAAAGTAACTCGGCAAACTCAATGCGCGAGCATTGCAATTGTACCGCTACTTGTTGGAGAAAGCTTTCACCGGTTAATGAACCGAACAGTGCAGTTTTAGCATCAGGTTCGAGGACAAAACTGCTATCGTAGCTTTCAATAATCTTAAGACCCATTTTCTGTATACTCCTGACAGACGGCGGTTAACGGTTATCAGTTATCAGTTAACTGTTGATTGAGCGATCGACTTAATCCTGAATTTTACCTGAGACTGACCGTTTTGAACGCACAAGGTGTTCGGCATGAGGTCAATCGATTTTAGATTTTAGATTTTAGATTTTAGATTGAAGCATTGACCCCACGGATAAATTCGGGGGGCAAGTTTCATCGGATACACGTTTTTTATTTCTCCACGGATGAATCTGGGGGCTTGTATCCTGGATGCTTTCGGTCAATAAAAATACCACAATCCCGAAAATTTGACACATAGCCCTGATTTATTTGCCGATCGCTTTTATCATGTCCCTATCGCCATCTATCAGACTACGACTAAAAGGCTATGCAGAAGATTGAAAAAGCATCATTCCCAGCTTTGAGAAGTGCCCCCAACCAGCCGGACTGGCTAGAATTGGCAGAATACGCCTCTGTTGCCGGTTCAGCGATTGGCGCGATTGCTGCTGGATTGTCGGGCCAAATTCTCTACGCTGTTGCCCCCTTAACCGCAGCACTCTCGCTGAATCTCGCCAATCGCCAGCGTTTCGAGCAACAAATGCAACACAAGGCAAATTCTGCGATCGCGGACGTACAGGCCGCTGTAGAACGTCGCTCGCAGCAAGTTCAGATACTACCTGGACAACCTGCGGAACTCTACACCGCTGTCTCCGACTTGCAGCATAAAATCCTGGGCTTGGAATCCGGCGCCATCGCCGAGGTACAAGCTGCCGTAGCCTCCCTCGAACGCCAAGCGCAGGCGCTTCCGGCAGATTCTCAGGAGTTCAACACCATCCTGTTGGATTTGCAGCAAAAACTCCGCATTTTGGAAAATAGCGCCCTCAGAGAGCAGGATTGGGAAAATGTCAACGTCCGATTTTTATTGGTGAACGAAAAGTTAACTGAAGTTAAAACTCTTACAGCTCAGTTGCAGGAGCGATCGAACGAAGTAGACTTGGATACAATCCAAGGTTCTCTGAAGCAATTGCAGGATTTGCTCGATCGACCCACAATAGACACAGAAATGCTGCAAACCGAGATGCAGCATTTGCAGCAGCAAGTTTCCGAATTACAGCGGCAAAATCAAGAAATTGTCAAGCCTTATTTGCAGCGTCTGACTCGCGCCGTGAAGAAACTATCAGCAAATTAGTCGTTAGTTATGAGTTTTTCGTAGGGTGCTGCGCGCGCACTTTCCCGGATTCTTTCGTAGGGTGCGCCGGGCAGCGCACCTTACCAATTACCAATTACCCGTTACTAAATTTTTGCCAAGCTTGCCAGAAAACATAAATCGATAAGATTGCCAAGAGCGATCGAAAAGCTAAACTAACAATACGATCGGGCAATCTCGGCAAAAACCGCGTGCTCACCTGCACCCCCAACAAACCGCCGCCGCCCAGAATCAACCCCACAACCCACAAAACATTCCCGCGCGCCGCGTGTCCCGCCGTCGCGGAAATTGCCGTAATGACGATGACGCCCAAGCTCGTTTGAATTGCAGTTTTAATGCTTTCTCCTAACAGCAAAATTTGCAGGGGAACCATAATCACGCCGCCGCCTACGCCAAACAAACCCGCTAATAAACCCGCAGCACTGCCGGTAGCAATTTTAGCAAAAGTTGGATGGAATAAAATATTTGAATTATTGGGTAATTCGTGATTGGTAATTGGTAATTGAGCATTTTCTCCTTCTCCCGCTTGTCCTCCCAGTTCCCCTTGTTCTGCTTCCGCTTTCTTCTTAGCTGTCAGGTGCTTGCGAACTTCAATCAAATAAATATTCAGCCACAGCAACAACCCAAAAGTAAGTAACAGCAAGTAAGGCGGAAATATCCCCGCCAAATAAGCACCGATTTGTGCTGTGATGACGGCGGGAAATCCTATGCCGGCGACTTGACTCAAGCTGAGGTAGCCCATGCGCCAATTCTGGATGCTGCCAGAAATAGCTGTAATGACGATCGACAAACCGCTAGTAGCAACCGCTTGCACCGGAGCGTAATTGAGAGCCACCAACAAAGGCACGAGCACCGTACCGCCGCCGATACCCAAAAAACCTGCTAGAATTCCGGCAAAAAGTCCGGCCGCACCCAACATCAATAATTCACTGATAGTCATTAGTTATTAGTCAGTAGTCAACAGTTAACAGTCAACAGTTAACAGTTAACAGTCAACAATCAAATTTTAAGAGTCATTAGTTGTGCCGTCCGGCATAATTGCCCGCCTCAAATCTGCATCGCGGAAGTTAGTTCGATTGAGATTAGCATCAATCAAAACCGCTTCCATCAAAACAGCCCCGCTAAAATTAGACCAGCAAAGCTTTGCCCGGTACAAATTAGCACCGCTCAAATTAGCTTTTGCCAGCGTTGACCAACTCACATTAGCAACTCTCAAATTAGCATTGCTCAGATTAGCTTCGCTCAGATTAGCTCCAATCATCGTTACTTGGCGCAAGTCTGCACCAGTCAGGTTGGCCCCGCTCAGCATCGCCCCGCTAAGAATTGCCTGATTCAGGTTAGCTCTTTCTAAAAGCGACTCGCTGAGGATGGCATTTGTCAGGTTTACCGCTTTGAGAGTTGACCAACTCAAATTTGCCTTCATCAAATTAATGCGAATCATGCTAGCGTCGGTTAAGTTGGCCGCAAACAAATTCGCTTCGGTAAAGTTGGCTTCGGTCAAATTAGCTTCCGTCAAATTAGCTTTGGTCATGTTGACTTCTCTCGCCATTGAGCCGCGAAGGTTGGCTCCCATCAGGTTAGCCCCGCTGAGATTGGCGCGGCTCAAATCAGTACCGATCAGATTTGCTTCGGTCAAATTAGCTTCCGTCAAGTCCACCCCTGGCAATTTCACCTCGCGCAAGTTTGCTCCCGTCAGGTTAGCGCCTTTGAGGTTTGCGTCTTGGAAAGTCGCTCTGGTAAAGTTAGCCTCGCTGAGGTTTACCCCTTGTAAGTCGGCCCCGGCGAGGTTAATTTCTCGAAAAGTTCTTTCTCCGGCCGCATATTGCCTCAGAATTCGATCGGCCTCCATGTCATTCGCCTCGCAATTGTTTTCAAACGTTAGAGTGATGGGTGTTACCACATCATCCCAGATAACTACGGTATTCACCCTGCACGCTGTAGTATCTGTAGAATCTTTGCACTGCTTTCCTAGCAATGCTGTGCTGTTGCCTCCTAAAAGGCCTGACAAATATCAACGCTTCTGAGAAAATCAACAATAGGGTAAAACTCTCGGCACTGGGCATTCAAACAGCCAGCAGCAAAGAAAAACAGACAACTGACAAGTCAACAACAGACAACTGACAAAGGAAATTTTAAAATGCCTGAAAATTTGAGAAGCCAAGCTGTGACTGGGGGCGTGCAGCGCGCGCCCAACCGGGCAATGCTGCGGGCAGTCGGTTTTGGCGACGGCGATTTCACTAAGCCGATTGTGGGGATTGCCAACGGGTACAGCACGATTACGCCCTGCAATATGGGATTGAACGACCTCGCTTTGCGGGCTATTGCGGGTGCAAAGGAAGCCGGCGCCATGCCGCAGATGTTCGGCACGATTACTATCAGCGACGGGATCTCGATGGGAACTGAAGGGATGAAATATTCTCTGGTGTCGAGAGATGTGATTGCTGATTCCATCGAAACTGTTTGCAACGGCCAAAGTATGGACGGGTTGCTGGCTGTCGGCGGTTGCGATAAAAATATGCCGGGGGCGATGATTGCGATCGCCCGCATGAACATTCCTGCTATTTTTGTTTACGGCGGCACGATCAAACCCGGACACCACAACGGACGGGATTTAACCGTCGTCAGCGTTTTTGAAGCAGTCGGTCAATTCAGCGCCGCCAAAATTGACGAAACAGAACTCAATGCAGTGGAACATAAAGCTTGTCCGGGTGCGGGTTCTTGCGGCGGAATGTTCACAGCAAATACGATGTCGAGCGCTTTTGAAGCGATGGGCATGAGTTTGCCTTATTCTTCGACAATGGCTGCTGAGGATGCCGAAAAAGCTGACAGCGCTGCCGAATCTGCAAAAGTTGTCGTGGAAGCGATCCGCAAACAGTTGCTACCGAGCCAGATTTTGACTCGCAAGGCCTTTGAAAATGCGATCGCGGTAATTATGGCAATCGGCGGTTCAACCAACGCTGTGCTGCATTTATTGGCCATTTCCAATGCGATCGGTGTTGAACTTGCTCTCGACGATTTTGAAAATATTAGAGCGAAAGTCCCGGTGCTGTGCGACCTCAAACCCAGCGGCAAATACGTAGCAACCGATTTGCACAAAGCCGGCGGCATTCCTCAAGTAATGAAAATGCTGCTAGAAAAGGGTTTGCTGCACGGAGACGCGCTGACAATTACCGGTCAAACTGTTGCTGAAGTGTTGGCAGATATTCCAGCCGAACCCCGCACCGACCAAGATGTCATCCGCCCTTGGAACAACCCGCTTTATGCCCAAGGACATTTAGCAATTCTGAGGGGAAATCTGGCAACAGAAGGAGCCGTTGCTAAAATTACTGGCGTTAAAAAACCGCAAATTACCGGCCCGGCGCGGGTATTTGAATCTGAAGAAAATTGTTTGGATGCAATTTTAGCGGGCAAAATTCAAGCCGGAGATGTGATTGTGATCCGCTACGAAGGGCCCAAAGGCGGACCGGGAATGCGCGAAATGTTAGCACCAACTTCGGCAATTATTGGCGCAGGTTTGGGCGATTCTGTCGGGTTAATTACTGACGGTCGCTTCTCTGGCGGAACTTACGGCATGGTTGTAGGTCACGTTGCACCAGAAGCGCAAGTTGGCGGCACAATTGCTTTGGTAAAAGAGGGCGATTCGATTACAATTGATGCTAACAATCGCTTGTTGCAGCTTAATATTTCTGATGCAGAATTGGAGCAGCGGCGCGCTCTTTGGCAGCCTCCTAAACCTCGGTATACTAAAGGCGTTTTGGCTAAATATGCTAAGTTGGTTTCTTCTAGCAGTGTTGGTGCTGTGACTGATTTGGGTTTGGGTTAAAGTAGGAGTTTTTGTAACCGCAGATCGAGGCAGATAAACGCAGAGGAACGCAGATAAAATTCTATCTGCGTTCCTCTGTGTCCATCCGCTGATATCTGCGGTTACAAAAATCCCAAATTAACTGCGCTGATTCAAAAAGCGGCCTGCCATCGACATGGCGTCAGTAATATCTACGTCGCCGTCTCCATCTGCATCTAAAAACGTATTCAAAACGGGATTGCTGCCTGGGGCTGGGTTTTGGGCGTTGCTGCCGGTTTTTAGCAAATTCAGCACCAGCGGCACCAAAACAGGTATCATCGCCTGCACTGTGGCGTTATTCAAACCGGTTCTGTGGGCGATATCGTTTACTATCTGCGTCAGTTGGCCTGCTCCGAACAAACTCTGTACCGCTTGCGGATTGGGATTTGTGCCGCTAAATTGGTTGACAACTTCTTGAGCTTGTGCGTCTCCCGACTGCGCTCGCACGTCTTGCAATGCCGATCGCACGTATCCGCCCAAAACCGACATTGCTAGCTGAGTCGTGCCCGCATTGACGCCCTGGTTGCCGCTCAACTGCTCTACCGCACCGATAATGTTGCCCAACTGATTGGGACTTGCTTGTTGGTTGGGATTGTCGATCGCGCTCAAAATTTGGTCAAATAGTCCCATAATTTTTGCTCCGTACAGTTGTTTCTCAACTTTAAATTATAGCAACTCCTGTTTTTCAAGATTACGAAAAATTGTTTTGAGTTGGGTATTATCACTCATCTATTAGCGTAGCGACAGCCAGTCAATCGATTTTAGATTTTAGATTTTAGATTTTAGATTAAAGAATTGAAGCATTGACCCCACGCATAAATTCGGGGGGCAAGTTTCATCGGATACAGGTTTTTTATTTCTGGACGGATGAATCCGGGGGCTTGTATCCTGGATGCTTTCGGTCAGTAAGCAATCTCATACAATTTTAGATTTTAGATTTTAGATTTGGAATGAATTATGACATCAGAGTTTAGATTGCGGGCTTAGAATGGTCTTCTTTTTTAAAATGGCTCTAAAACTGATAATTTTTAATTTTTTACAGTTCCTCTCTCCTCGGACTTGGTTGGCAACTTCTCGTTGCCGAGGGAATTATCTTCGCGAGAAATTGGAGGTTCTAAGAGCGTATTTGGCATTAAATCATCCTGCTTAATCGGCAGGGCGATCGTAAATTCCGTCCCCGTTCCCACCTCCGACCAAAAGTTAATTGTCCCGCCGTGTTTCTTGACAATAATTTCGCGACCGATTGCCAATCCCAAACCAGTACCTACACCTCTCGGTTTAGTCGTAAAGAATGTTTGAAACATTTTTTCTTGACTTGCTGCCGCTATTCCCGTACCGTTATCGGAAATTCGCACTACCACTGAGTCTTCGTCTAAGTATTCTGTAGCAATCACAATCCTGGGCAAAAAACTCGGTGCTTCGTGTTTGATTGACTCCGAAGCCGATTGTTTTTTCACCTCCTCAAAACTTGTTTTCTCACTTTTTGCTTTCTCTTCCACAGCATCTAGTGCATTGTTCAGAATGTTCACAAACACCTGGTAAAGCAAACCCATATACCCTTCAACATTCGGAATGTTCCCGTAATTTCGCGCCACTTCAACGCCCTGTTTGATTCGGCTGTTGAGAATCAGCAAACTGCTGTCTATGCAGGCGTGCA
This sequence comes from Microcoleus sp. K4-B3, assembly GCF_036704615.1. Lineage (NCBI taxonomy): Bacteria > Bacillati > Cyanobacteriota > Cyanophyceae > Oscillatoriales > Microcoleaceae > Microcoleus > Microcoleus sp. K4-B3. The sequence continues at coordinate 9,657 of NZ_JAUBSF010000061.1, read as the reverse complement.
AATCGACGGGATGAGGAGCCGCATCGTCGAGGCGAGAAAAATCTTTCAAACTTAAGATAATAGCTTTGGCTCTTTCCGCGCCTACTTGCATCGAGTCTAATATTTTCATCAAATCTTCTTTGAGAAAATCGATGTCTATTTCTTCGCCTTTCGCGATCACTGGGGCAGGCGGCTTGGAAATTTCTGTTTCGTAAGTGTTGAGCAAATCTAAAATATCTTCAACATAATGTCTCGCAGGGTCGATATTGGCATAGATAAAATTGATTGGGTTGTTAACTTCGTGAGCAACACCGGCCAACATCCGCCCCAAACTTGCCATTTTCTCATTTTGAAGTATGTGGCTTTCTTGTTCGGCTTTCAATTCTTCTAGCAAGTGATTTACTTTCTGAATCAGTTGATTCAGCGAAGCTGCCAATACTCCCACTTCATCGGTGCTGGTAACAGGTACTTGCAACTGAAAATTAGACTCTTGGGTCACTCGCTGAGCGATATTAGTTACAGCGGCGAGGGGTTTGGCGATCGCCCGACTGGTGAAGCCCGCCAGCAGTGCTGCAACGACGATCGACAGTGCCATGCTACCAAAAATTATTTGCACCCGCAGCGCCTGCGCTCGCAGCAGATCCTCCCGCCCAGCATCTTCTTGCTCTTGGGCGCGATCGATAATTTCTGCTATGTCATTGACCGCCCTATCTAGTTGCAACCCAATTTTATCTCGATCCAAATTAGACAGCAACTTGCGTTTAACACTTTTTTTCTCGAAGTTATTTGGCAATTTACTAATTTTTTTATTTACTGTTTCTAGCTGATGAAGGTAATTAGACAGTACCGAATCGTAAGTTTTTCTAAATTTTGGTATGCCTTCTATGTGTTCCATGTATTTTTGATTTTTAACTTCAGCTAGCGATAACTTCAAAGTGTAAATATTGTTTTGTAGCTGTTGGTATTTGCTGTCAAATATGGCGGGCTGTTCGAGCCAGTAAATCAGCGATTTTTGGCTGTTTTGCGTCCGCAGTAAAGCCACCTGCAACTTATTTAAAAGCTGACTTTCTCGATCGATGTGTACTTGATTGTTCGTTCTGCGATAGTAATGATTGCCCGCCAACATCCCGACAGTCGTTCCCCCAATCGCAACACAAAGAGCCAGTGCGTACCCACGCCAGATTTTGTCGCGAATACTGAGGTTGCCAAAGGAACGGGCTATGCGAGCGAAATAATGGGGCTTTGCTGGCTGGCTCTCTTTGATGTTATGCTCGCAAGAGGTAGAGAGTTCTTGTGAAGGCTGATTCAGATGTTTGAGCTGCATAGATGCTAACCTGTGAATAATTCACGCACTGACAATTCAGTCTAACTTAACTCGCGGCTGATTTGAGAGTACGGCATGGATACTTAATTTGATAATTTTTGTGAATTAGGACGCTTTTACCCTGCCTAAGAAACCCGGTTTCTCGTTTCCGCTTTCGGAGCTTCCAGGAGGCACTTTCGTTAAAAAACCGGGTTTCTTTGTAGTTAATGCCATATTTGTTTCTTAATAAAAAAGTATTGCTCGACTCGCGATTAAATAAATAAGTAGGTAGATGCAAATAAACCGGTCTACGGTTCGGGCAGGTGATAAGCTGTAGCTGAGTAGTCGTGCAAGCTACAATTGCAGTCAGAGGGCGATCGCACTTGTCCGTCCCGCTGGCGCTCAAACTCCGCAAATCGCGCCCGCAGACGGACAGAATCGGGTTTGCGGGCTGGTGCAGTACGATCGGGCGCTTCGCCATAGCATTTTAGATTTGAGATTTTAGGTTTTAGATGGGGAATGACTGATGACTATCGGGGTTTGCGGCTTGCCTACAGTTGCATTCTTTTTTTTAACTCGTAAGCTGTCGCGCATTTAATTTGTAAGCTACTGTTTACTTAAACTCTTGTGGCGCGGGCAGGAGAACCCGCAATCGAGCTTCAATCTAAATGCCAAATAGCTTATCACTTCCGAATTCTCATGAAAATGTAAAAATCAAAGCATAACCCTTTTATTTGCCGCTTTCCTCATGCCTTTGCCGCGCCTGTTAACCTTAATTGCTGCTTTCTGCCTCGCCCTGGGGCTGATTATTGGGCTGGTGAGTTCCTTAACAGGGCTTTACAGTCAAGTTGCGTGGTCTGCTTCTCCGCTGCTGGCTAATTTGCTGATTTTCCTGATAATTGTACTTTTGGGAACCCTAATTTTTGCGCTGGTTTACTATTTTAGGCTGCTGCAACGCCCTCAGAAAGTTCAGGGAAAACGGGCGATTAATCCGAAGGTTCCTGTTGTAAAAAGTGAAGCTGCTTCGGAAAATCTCAAAGCAATCAGGCAGCAAGTCGATCGCATTCAAGATGAAGTAGCGCGGCAAGCTTTGCTGTTGAGAGCTCGCGAAATTGAAGCTAGCATGGCTCGCGGCAGCGTTCGAGTAGTTGTTTTCGGCACCGGTTCTGCGGGCAAAACTTCCGCTGTGAATGCGCTGGTGGGGCGGATGGCGGGACAGGTGGGCGCGCCGATGGGAACTACCGAAGTTGGGGAAACTTACACTCTGAAATTGAAAGGAATCGATCGAGAATTAGCAATTACTGATACCCCAGGGATCTTGGAAGCGGGAGTTGCGGGAACTTACAGAGAGGAATTGGCGAGGCAGTTGGCGGCGAGGGCAGATTTGATCTTATTTGTTTTGGACGGCGATTTGCGAAAATCCGAGTACGAACCGCTGCGGACTTTGGCGGAAATTGGCAAAAGGTCGATCGTGGTTTTTAATAAAGTTGACCTTTATCCCGACAGCGACAGAGATGAAATTCTCGATCGACTGCAGCAGCGAGTCAAAGGTTTTGTATCAGCAATGGATGTAGTCGCCATTAGCGCCAATCCGCAAAAAGTTGTACTAGAAGACGGCACAATTTTTCAACCCGACCCGGATATTATGCCATTAATTCGGCGCGTCGCTGCGATTTTGCGAGCCGAAGGCGAAGACTTAATTGCCGACAATATTTTGCTGCAATCTCAGCACTTGGGAGACCAAGCGCGGAAGTTAATTGACGCTCAAAGGAGACGGCAAGCTGATAAAGCAGTAGAGCGATTTCAGTGGATCGGAGCCGGAGTAATTGCTGTAACGCCTTTGCCAGTTGTGGATTTGTTAGCGACAGCAGCAGTTAACGCTCAAATGGTAGTAGAAATTGCCAAGATTTACGGCTGCGAATTAAATATCGATCGCGCCAAAGAATTGGCATTGTCTCTAGCAAAAACCCTAGCCAGTTTGGGAATAGTTGAAGGCGTAATTCAAGTAGTGTCAAGGGCGCTGCAATTAAGCGTAGCCGGGTTTGTACTTGGCAAAGCAATTCAAGCAGTCAGCGCCGCTTATTTAACCCGAATTGCCGGTAAAAGTTTTATTGAATATTTCCGTCACGACCAAGATTGGGGCGATGGTGGCATCACCGAAGTTGTGCAAAGGCAGTTTCAGTTAAACAGGAAAGACGAGTTTGTCAAAGCATTTGTCAAAGATGCGATCGCCCGCGTTGTCGAACCTCTGAACATCTATCAGCAAGAATCGGAACCCGAATTAGAAATGTCAGCCGAGTTGGAACCAGAACCTTTGTATCAGTCGCCGCAACACGACGATTGGGAAACCCACACAAACAAGCGAAACGATGAGTGGTAATTAGTAATATCAAGTCCGGCTTAAATATCCCCCGGATTTCTCAGTCTGCGCAGGCCGACTTTGTTTGACAAGGAGCGGTTGAAACGGCAGATCGAGGGGTAATGAACTAATGTTGCCCCAGCAATAAATAAACCATCATTTCTCCTTTACCTTTAATCTCAACAGCACCACGCATTTTAAACGAAAATTTATCTTTTAAACGATCGTAAACCGCAGGAGTCACCTGAATTTCCCCCGGAATACCATTTGATTCCATCCGCTGAGCAACATTTACTGTATCCCCCACAAATCGTAACTAAATTTAGTTAAACCAATGACTCCTGCCACCACCCACCAATATTTATCCCAATGCGGAGACTAAATCTGTGATTGTTTTTGAGATTGAAACTAGCGACAGCAGCTTGCTACGGGCGTAGTTAAACTTAAGATTTGTTTAAATTTAGAAATTACGCATGGGTGCGTCGAAACCGATTTTTTTCACGGCAAAACTTCGTTACAGCAGGCAAGCAAGAGTAAAAAAAATAGGTTTTTGAGAGCATGATTGCATCCTGAACTCAAATTTATACTAATTTGTCGCGCACAGCGAAAGCTGTGGCTAAAACTTCATATTGCGAGTAAATTCGATCGGCTTCCGCGTCGATTGATTGATGGACTGGCAAGTTGATTCACTGCTTGCTGGCCGTTTTGAAACCAAAAATATCCCACGATTCCCACCGCTGGTGCAATTTGTACTAGAAAAGAGACTACCGGGACACTTTGCAGGGGTAATTTTCCCGAAATTCCCACAATAGCCGGATTCAAAAGTACGATCGACATCGTGGGCGGTTGAGAAATCGGCATGATTATTTAATCAGATACTCCCTGAGTCTCAGATGCCACATTATATTAAGAAATATGACAATAATTTTACACATTAGGGAGAGTCCGGGGGATCGAGTCAAACCATCGGATCGAGCGATCGGATCGAACACAATTTTGATAAGATTTAAGATTGACAACAAAATTTGCTATTGTGCGTCCGGGTAAAAACAATGAGCGATCGACCAATTATTCTCGGTATTGTCGGAGACAGCGCAGCGGGCAAAACCACCCTGACGCGGGGAATTGCCCAAGTATTGGGGCCAGAAAATGTCACTGTGATTTGCACTGACGACTATCATCGCTACGACAGAAAGCAGCGGGCAGAAATCGGAATCACAGCATTGCATCCCGACTGCAATCACCTCGACATCATGCAGCAGCACCTCAGCCTGCTGCGCACGGGACAAGCAATTCTCAAACCCATCTACAACCACACCACAGGTACATTCGACGCGCCGGAATACATCAAGCCCAGCAAATTTGTAATAGTTGAAGGTTTGCTGGGTTACGCAACCCGAACAATCCGCGATTCTTACGACGTAAAAGTGTATCTTGCTCCTCCCGAAGAGTTGCGAACTCAGTGGAAAGTTAAGCGGGATATCATGAAGCGCGGTTATACTGAAGAACAGGTGCTTGCAGAAATAAAAAAACGGGAACCGGACTCGGAAGACTTCATTCGTCCTCAGCGTAAATCGGCCGACGTTGTAGTTAGTTTTTACCCGCCGGAAGCGGACAATGAATCGAATTTGAGCGTCCGTTTAGTACTCAGACCGACAATTCCTCACCCTGATTTTACTGAAATTTTAGGTCGAGGTAGCGATAGTTTTAAACCTGCAATTCGCTTGGGACTCGATCGGGATATGGGCAAACCAGTTGACGTTTTGGAAGTAGACTCCCATGCTACCAGCGAGCAAGTAAACGAACTAGAAATGATTTTGTGCAGCGAGTTGCCACACCTGCGGGGATTTTGCTCCGCCCAAGGCAATCCGGAAATTGGCAAACTGATCGGCACAACTGGCGAAGTGTTGCAAAGTTACCCGCTAGCTTTGACGCAGTTGCTAGTGGCATATCACATGATGAAAGCAATTCATGTGTATTAGTTAGTTGTTAGTTGGCAGTTGTTGGTTGGCAGTTGTTGGTTGTTATTGGTTATTGGTTATTGCAATGACCAATAACCAATAACCAATAACTAATGTACTCGCAAAGTCAGATTAACATTAGCCAATTGCTGAATAGGCAGCGAGACTGGCAACTGACTTTGAGGTGCGGGCAGCATTTCGCCTCGGAAGTCGAGGAGGGTGACGAGCAGCAGGTAGGCAACTGCTAAAATTATAGAAATCACCCCAGTGATAATAGCAATAATTTTTGAACGATCCATATTCAGAAAATTTTAAGTGCAGCTAATATTAGTTTAACATTAAAAAGAACAATTATTACTTAACTTATGCAATAGAATATAATCAGGTGCTACTTAATTTCGCTTACGAAAATGGAACCTCTTATAGATGCGCCAACTCCCACCGAGATGCCCGGAGCTACCCCAGTGGTGGAAACATTTAATCTGGGGAAGTTCTACCGTACTGGCTTTTGGATGAACCAAAAGATTGAATCGCTCAAAAGTTGCACTCTGACTGTCTCTGAGGGGGAAACTTTCGGACTGTTAGGGCAAAATGGAGCGGGAAAAACTACGCTGCTGAAAACTTTGCTGGGTATAGTGCGGCCGACTTCTGGCAGGGCGCTGCTGTTGGGGAAGCCTTTGGGCGATCGCACTGTGAAGCAGCGAGTCGGCTATTTGCCAGAAAATCCCTATTTTTACGATTATCTCACGGGCTGGGAATTCTTGCAATTTGCGGCGGGGTTATTTCAAATTCCCCCCTCGATTCAGCGGCAGCGAATTCCGAATTTGCTAGACTTAGTTGGACTATCTCAATCGGCGGCAATTAAAAAACAGTTGCGCCAGTATTCTAAGGGAATGCTGCAACGGATCGGCATGGCTCAAGCTTTGATTAACAATCCAGATGTGGTATTTTTAGATGAGCCGATGTCTGGTTTAGATCCGATGGGACGCTATCAGATGCGGGAGATAATTTTATCGCTGAAAAATCAAGGAAAAACAATTTTTTTTAATTCGCATATATTGTCAGATGTGGAGAAGATTTGCGATCGAGTGGCAATTTTAGCGAAGGGTGAGTTAATCTGCATGGGTGCGATCGACCAACTCCTCGGCAATACTGAAACTTACCGGGTTGAAGGTAGGGGGGGTCACTTGAATATCCTGAAAAAGTGGATACCGGATATGGAAGTTGATAATGATTTGTGGTACGGTCATTTGCAGGGCGAGCCGAAGGAGTTTCTTTCTAGTCTGAACGGTACGGGAGGGCAGCTAATTGGGATGAATTTGGCTAAGCCTAGTTTGGAAGAGTTTTTTATGCAGCAACTGCAAGAAAGAGGAATTTATTCTAGTGGTTGAAGTCCATAAAATTGGCGGCTGAAACCGGGCGGTTGAAACCGCGGCTACAAATATAAAGTCCGCCTTCGCGGACTAAGAAAACGGGCAAGATGCCCGTTCCACAGCACATCAAGTTTATTGTGGGGTGGGCATCTTGCCCGCCCTGACTAATAATAAAAAAACGGGCAAGATGCCCGTTCCACAACATATCAAATTTCTTGCGGGGTGGGCATCTTTCCTGCCTCTGAAAGGCTAATGTTTTTTACTTCCGTTAACAATGGCAACGGTAGATTTGCACATACTAACTCTGCACAATTCCACTGCCGCAGATACTCATAAACTTCAGAAATAATCGCATTTGCTGCATCTAAATCTTGTGCTTGAGAAGCATGATAGTGCGCTCTGATTAGCGGCTTAATATCCTCGATATCTTGCCATTCTGATTTTGGTTTGAGGGGAATGCTGATATAATAGTTATAGGCTTGGCTGTGGGCGGTACGGAGATTTTCAGGGTTTTGACTTAGCAGGTACTCGCCCTTTTCTCGGACTAGCGGATGCAACTGATAGGATTTGAGGTGGCGATCGTAATAGAGCAATTGGCGGCGCTTCAGTCCTTGAATAATATTTTCTTTAAGCTCATACTTGCTAAATTCTGGCATTTGAGCGCTAATTCCGGCAAAAGATAGCGAATATTCTGAGGTTTGGTAGACCGAAATTCGGCTGAGACAAGTTTGCTCGCCGTCGCCCAGACGCGCTATCATTTCATCGATCGCTCTTTCAATATCTCGAATCAGCAACCAGTCTCTCTGGTGCAGAAACATCCCGACATTTCCCTGAAACTCGGTATCGTCTCGAATCAAGGCTGCAATGAGTTGTAAGGCTTTGGGATGTCCTGAATAGCGATCGCCCATTTCTGCTAATTCCTCTGCATTTGCAGTCAGATTAAAAGATTGCAATAGGGCAACTGCGGCATCTCGATCCAATCCGTTTAGCTGGATTTCGCGGGTGACTGTTGACGGCAATTCGGCTAAGCTTTCGCGACTGGTGAAAATAATTTTGCTTTGATGTTCTGTTTCTAATAGTTGTTTGAATAACCAAGCATATTCTGCACAATCGTCGGCGAAATAACCAGCCGCTTTTGCCTCTCCACCTTTCAAAAGTGTGTCGGCGCGATCGAATACGAGCAAGCAAGGTTTTTCTCTGAGGATTTTGAGCAGATTTTCGGTTTTTTTGAAGTAGTCATTTTGAGCGTTGACGGCTGCGGTAATCTCGCCGTTGGAGAGGGTGAATAGCAGCGAGTCAATTATGCGATCGAAGGGGGGTGCTTTGCCTGTTGCCGATTGCAAGGATTGCCAAGCGGCGCAGGCGAAGGGGGTTTTTTCTGTGTGGAATTGGCGAATTAGTTGGCTGGCGAGGGTGGTTTTTCCGATGCCCGGTAATCCGACTATTGAGATGGCGGTGATATCTGAGTTAACGATCGTAGTTTTTAAGATATCGATTTCTTTGGTGCGCTGTACCCAATGTCTGACGGGGGGTAAGTTTTCTGGGAGGGGGAATGTGCGATCGTTTTGGTTGTCTAGGGGGATATCTGCGATCGCGGCGGCTAAAAGTAATTCTGTTTTCTTGATATCATTGCGCTCGATAATATCTTCCCAGTTATTGATTCCTACAGCTTTACAAATATCGATAAATGTTTCGCGTCGAATTCGGTTTTGCGCCCAAAACCTCCTTAAAGTGGCTTTTGAAGTTAGAGCGGCTTTACACCAGGTATCCTCACTTTTATTCCATCCGAGATTGCGTCTTACCATATCAATGATTTTTAGCCCTTCTTCGGATGCTCTGAGCAAACCTGCCATTGCGACTCCTTTACTGAAATTATGCCTTAGTAAAGAATATTACATGATTTGGTGAGCCAAAAAGTGAGCCAAATGAGCCAAATGAGCCAAATGAGCCTTTTATATTGAGCCAAATGGTGAGCCATTGAGCCTATACAGATTCAGGATAGTGGAGTATTGTGAAATGATGTGTTTGGCTGTCAGCTACGTTTGACGGTGCATCTGGCGGGCGATCGGGGATACAGCTTATCTGCTGTTGAAAGCAATGTAAAGTTTTGTTACAAAAGCAGGGCGAACTGCATAAAAAGCAGATGAAGGCCCTGATAGATATTTAGGAAAGCTTGCTAGGCGGGCTTTGCTGGTTTTGACGCAACTATATTTGTGAGGAGATGGGATTATGACGAATATTAATTTAGGACAAACGATTGATGAGAGTTTGAGCAGCAGTGATACTAATAATCCTAAAAAATCAGGTAGCTTCTCGGATGATTATACATTGAGTGGGGTTTCCGATTGGCAGCAAGTTCAAGTTAACCTCGACTCGGATGCTTTTGACAGTTACCTACAACTGGTAAATGCTTCAACAGGTGAAGTAATTGCCTTTAACGATGATTTAGATAGTAATTTAAACTCACAACTTAGCTTCACTAAATACCCCGGCATTGATTACATCATTCGGGCTACCAGTCTTAATTTTGGTGTAACAGGAAATTATACTCTCAAAACTACCTCATTGGGTATGGTAGAGTCGATAGGGGAATTTCTACCCCTATCTCTCCTTCAAAACGGAACGTGAAACTTTCGCTTCATTCCGCTCCTTGGTATCTTCACCCTTGTTACGGGTACAATT
>NZ_JAUBSF010000060.1:0-42493 GCF_036704615.1 Microcoleus sp. K4-B3 | reverse complement strand
AAATACATAAATATAATTGCACGGAAAAAATTAATTAGGATTGCTATAGGTCTAGAAAATCATTTAGGATTGCTATAGTAGCTTAAGTTTACTCCATCCTTTCCTTCAGGGCACTACCAGATATCGTGCCGGAAACCCGGATACGGAATGTTGTTGCTGGCATCCCGACCGCTAGCAGAACCGAAAAACTGCATCATGATTGGCGATCGACCAGAAGATAAAGCCCACATTCCGCAGATGTGGGTCGGATTTTTTTATCAGTTGTGAAAACTTGGAAACCAAAGGCTTTTGGGTTGAACTTATAAGGTCTTAGCGTTACAGAATCTTGTCAAATTTACCTAAATTAAGTAAGTTGAAATAATTGACTTTTCCTCACATATTTATGTTGCTATTTTATTGCTATCGCTCATCTTTTTAAGCAAGACAACTTATGCCAAGAGCAAATTGTCTTGACTAATTAATGAAAATTATTCACAAATATCTACACCTAGTTATCGATCGCTATTCACTTGAAAACATTAAATAGTATTGACAGCAATACTCTCCTAAATGCCGCAAGATATCTTGACGTTCTCGGGTTAAATTGCTGACCTGCTTCGCTCCATTTATCGTCACTAAATGCACCGCCTGAAACACCTGAAATATCCAGCGCATTGTCGGCCGATCGGTCAATTTCTTTACCTGATTTTTCACTTGCTCATTGGTAGCTGATAATTGTTGTCTCAATTTCCTTTGCGCTAGATTATACACGCTTCATACACAGTCCCATTATCATTCCGATTGCTTCAACTCGCTCCGGCTTTTTCACGAAGACGCTGGAAGTAAAAAATAACGGATATTTGATAAATCTAAATCCTCTTTCATTACTTTGCTGCGCTTTGTATTCCGATAATACCTGTTGATTGCTCACTGCTTCAGTCTCTAAGATATTTGTGGCTAATATAAATCTCCCAGCTTTGACTTGTTCCACTTCAATCGCTGAACTTCGGGGTTCTATTTCACCCGTTACTTGATAAACTTTTGTCTGTGTCTGGTTCAATTTGTTGAGCTTACTTTTTGTTGCTTTAACTGATTTTTCTTGGGATTTGATTTCTGTTATTTGGTGATATTTCCATGAGTCTGATAACTTTTTTAGTACAACTTCCGCATCGGCAATACAAGCAAAGTTTTGCCTGGATAGCCTACGCAGCTTGGTTTTAGCTGATTCTAATTGTTTCTCTACTTGCTGGGTTATTTTTTTAAGGTCTGCTTGCTTTCTGATTTCACTTTCTATCACCAGCCATCTTTGTTTTATGTCGGCATATTCACTCGTTCTGGTTGCTATTTTATAGCCTTTTATTTGAGAGTATTCCCAGTCACTATCTTCAATGTTGCAGATTTTATTTTGAGCTTCTTTTATGCTTAATGGTACTCTGGTTATCCATTTCATTCCTGCCATTGCTGACAAATTTTCTGCTGTGTATAAGGCACTGTCTGCCACACAGATCCCGTCAAATGTCCACTGATTTTTAAATTCTTTCAATCTCGCAACAAAGACACTTTTATCATCGGCGTTTCCGTCATCTATTTTGAGATACAATGGTACATCTCCATCCCCACTTACGATCGTGTCAATCATAAATTGTTTGAGGTCTGGTCTTTTATCTCTTGAATAGCCGTGAACGATTTTTATGGTTTTCATGGAAGATTCTGTATCTGATGATTCTATCTCAACTTCCTGGCTTTTTCCCTGACAGTTTTTGTATGCTCCTTCTACTGATATTGAACTGCTGTCTAGGTGAACGCTTTTCATTTCTACTTGAAATTTTAGAGCCGCTTTCATGGCAATTGCTGTGAATAACTTTGTCGTTCCAGCTTGATGATATTTGTCTAAGGCTCTCCCGATTCTGTCATCATTTAATTGTTCGGGGGTCACTCCTTTTCCAATTAAATGTTCTGTTGCTTTTCCGACAAAAAACCTGTCGAATAGGTAGATTGGGGCACTCAAAAATCCTAGTCCGTTCAAAATCATTGCTTTCATTACTTGTCCTGGACTGATGGTTTCTTTTATTCTTAATCCCACCTTTTTGTTGACTTCTTCTACCAATTCCATTTCATCTATTATCCCTGCTACTATTCCCAAATGGTCTAAATTTACGATATTTATAGCTTCAGATGGCTTTTTCATGATTTTTAGGGTTGGTCTACTTGCACAAATTATTATACCTTAAAAAAACCTCAAATGATTGCTATGCAATCATTTGAGGTTTTGACAACTCTGAATCTTTTTGAAATTAAATCCGATCGAATATCTGCGGAATGTGGGATAAAGATGCTGCGGACGCTTACGGAATCAAATTCTTTTGGGCATCAGTGTTGAGAAATGAACAGGAGTGGAGAAATCTCAAATAAGATGATTTACCTTTTGCGGTGAAAGGCATTTGACGTTGAGCTGGTTGCAGTTGCAGTAAGAGGTAAAATCTGTTGCTGCAACCAGTTTTGAAGTGTCAGAAAATTTGTTCTGTGACTATGCTGAGTTATTGATAGAAAAACTGATGTAGAAACACAAAAAAGCGGAGTTACTGGCAGGCTCCACAAAGCATAAGGAAATAAAATCATGATATAGCAAAACCATTTGATTTGTAAACACTCGATTCAATGATCGCCAGCGTTTCAGGTGGTTCTACATTCATGACTCAAATAGACTTGCTATAAGTAAATTTTAACACTAATTGAGGAAGAACCTACTATCATGAGATATAATGAAGTATGTCATAATTACTTAGTTTTTCTGCATTTCCTTAGTCAGTTCGTAGCTGCTGGGGATTTTTGTTAAGCATTTTCATAAACAATTCCAGAAGCAATTATCTGTTTCTGGAATTGGTTTTGTCTTGGTTGTGTGGGTTGAGGTAAAAAATGATAAATCCAGAGAAACTAAAGCTGGATGAGACGAATGCGATTAGCTGGCATTCGCTGAAGATTCGCAGTAACTCTGGGAGTTTTGCCGTCGCAAACAGCAAGCATGAAATCGGCTTCTGCACTCATGGCAATATCAGGAGCGGGATATTCACCAACATTGACGATCGGATACCTTAGATTATCCTTGTTCCCGGTGTGATAAACGGTAACTTTAGGATATTCTAATAGAAACAAGATTCCTAAAGCAATTTCATCAAAATCTGTAAAGTTTCCCACCAAGATTTCGGCATTGAGTGATATCACCTTAAGGATTCTCACACTAACCTTTGGAGGGATTTTCTTTAGATTTTCGGGCCCTGTGAAAAATACTTTCATTCGATCGAACTCCTATTTGACTTGATTAACATGAATTTCCATAGAAACAGGAAACAGGAACAGTTACCTAAATTGTTTCTGCTCCTGTTTCTTGTTTCTGTTTCTTGTTTCTGTTTCTGTTTCTGGCTAAACTCGAATAATGCGAATGCGATCGGCTGGCATCCGTTGTAGATTGGCTCGAACTCCGCGACTTTTGCCGTCGTAGACCGCAAGCATATAATCAGCTTGCTTGCTCATGAAGATGTCCTGAGCCGGATACCGACCAACGAAAACAAGCGGGTATCCAAAGCTGAGATTACTGCCAGTTTCATAAACTGTGACTTTGGGATACCTCAAAATCGTTAAGAAAACTAGGGCGAGTTGGTCAAACCCGCGATAGTTGCCAATTAAAATTTCGGCATCTAGTTTGGTGATATTGTGAATCCTTGTCCACATTTCATCGTTCATTTTTTGCAAATGTTCCGTTCCTGTGAGAAAGACTTTCATAGCTGTAGGGTAGAATTCGGAAACACTACCCTACAGCGAAGCCCCTCGCTGGCAAACTGAATTAAACAGGATTGTTACAAATGTCGGAGAACGTGGCCGATTCGATCGTATTTGCTGGTGCGATCGTTGTAAATACCAAAGCCTTTTCGAGAGTAATCGCTCCCTAGAGACGAGATAACGCAATAATGGCGGTAGTAGGGGAATAAGTCTTCACCGAGAACAGGCTCAATATATTCGATCTCGTACAGCATTTTCGCTGTTAGTTTTGCTAATTGTTCTTGGCTTTGTTCCAACAATCCAAAAGTATGTGGCATTTTTCAACTTGAGAAAGTTGCAGTCCAACAGCGAAGCACTATCCAGAATCATGAGTGTAATGTTGTATTAACGAATCAAAGGAAGGATGCAGATGTGAAACCTGCATCCGTAAAGAAAAGCCAAACTAAATCTAGAAAACAGGATGCTGTCTGAACCTTAGCTCTGATGGAAATTCGTTGATATCGGTATGGTCTTTAACCTTGACCGAGTAATTCGTCATTGCAACACCATCAATGTAGGGAGAACTATCGATCGGATTTGAACCCAGTTGTTTAACACTGACTGGAATTTTCGCGAGCTGACATTGTTGAATGATTGATCGCAACCAATCTAGATGGCAGGGTCGGGCATCGCTACGTTTCCGGGCTGATTCACCCCCCACAATTACCCAATTTACCATCGGTTTTCCAATTCGATGGTCGCCTCGAAACTCGCAGGTTTGGCAGCCGACACAGATGCCCAAATACTTGCGGAGGTCAATGCGCTCCAACAACGGCTCACAGCTAATGAACCGGATGTGGGCTGCTGTATCTCTTACATCAAGGATGCGATCGGCTACTTCCTGGTTTTCGACACTGGTTCCAATCCAAAGATTTTTGAGCGGAAATTCCAACTTCTCAAAGTAATCTTTCAGTTGCTCCAGTGATTGCCAAAGTCGTTTGGGGATTTCGGTTTCCTTCCAGAAATATTTGGCTGCTTCATACAAACGACCTGCTGTTAATTCGTCTATGTAGGCTTTCACGGTTTCAGGTCGCTTGCTCAGAAACAGGAATTGGTGCTCGTTTGCGATTGCCATTACCGCAAACATCCGATCGAGCCATTCTCTTTTGACATTATGATGCCCTGGATCACTCATTGATAAGAAGAAAAGTTGCAGGGTTTTCAACTTAAACGGTTTAGTTAGCTGTGACGGCACAAAGGCAATTTTCCCGTTCCATTCCTTAACTTCTTGATACTGAGGAAATTGCTGTAACCGTGCAGATTTAGCGAGGTTTGCTGCATAACAATTTTTGCATCCGGGACTTTTTGGTACGCGAGAGCATCCTACGATAGGATTCCAAACATCTGTTGCCCAAGAAATTTTAGTTCCCATTGTTTTTGTTCTCCCTTGTGTGGTTACTTTTATGTGTCAATCGACTGATTGGGACTTTGACTCTGGCTTAAAAAAAAAGCTGGGGATTGCTCCCCAACTTTTTAGTTAAACGACAGATTACTTAGCAGACTTAATTTGCTTTGCGGATGTGGTAGCCACATTGATTGCTGGTTGTTCCGAAGCTTCAGGCAATGTTATTGGTGCTTGAGACTGAGGCATTGAGGCAACGCACATTTGCTCATTTTCGACTAGCCGAGGGTCTTCACAACAGATGAATCCTTGAGTTTCGGCCTCATGGACTTGACGTGCTGCTTTGAGAGCTGCTTCATCTAAAGCCCCACTTGGCGGACGAACTGAAATTGAGACAGCGTGATAGGCTCCATATTCACGGCTTTCCTGCTTGGTTAATTCAAAGCGAAAGATATTTGTGAACAAAGCTTCAGCAGCTTTATTAAGAGCATATTCCTCATAATTCCCTGGCATTCCTTCTTCACCCCAAGCATTAAATGCTTGCTGACTGAAGCCCTCAACTAGAGTTTTCATCTTGTCTCGTGACTGCCGATGAATTAAGAACGTACTCAACTCACTACACTTGGCATGAAAGTAATCCTTCATGCCTCCCGCTACTGGGAATCCCCAGATCTCGGTAAATTGTTCATTCACATAATTTGGCTCAAAAGTTAAAATCTTTGAGCCGATCGAACAAACAGCCATCTCAACGAATTTTCCACGGCTTAATTTCCTTTCTTGGACTTCGAGAATGTTTAAGCCTTTCGTGTCTCCGGTAACGAAGATGCCAAAATCTCGGGAACAATTCGCTCTGTAACGGCTAGGGACACCGGGGATTCTGAATGCGTGTCCGTCTACGATAATTGGATTCTGCATGGTTTTTGGTTCAGATTAAGTTTCAGTTCAGGTTTCATTTTTTGTTTCTAGTTTCTGTTTCTATATGAGAAATAAGAAACTCAAGACCCAACAGCGAAGCATTACGTCACTTGGAAGTTAGCCAAACTTTTTATGATTTTAAATCCTGTATTGACCCATAGCTTCGGTGTCTAGCTTTCCATATTTTAGCGGTTTAATTGGTGGACATAAACCGCTAACTTTGGCACTTGAAACTCGGTGTTCTTGAGTTCGATCGACCGCTGTTTTTGCAAATTTTTTAAATGTTCAGAAGTCAGAAACGTTTCTAGTTTTGCTTCTGCTTCTTCAAGTTGGGTTTGAAGTTCAGCGATGAGAGCTTTAGAAGATTCGATCGATTCAGCATTATATCGGCAGAGGTTTTCATATTCCCGTGCAATGTCCTCATCCAAGCGCTGAATGGGAAGGATCTGGTCATCATACTGATTTCGGAACTGAATGACAATTTTGGCATTGGCATCCTTATAGACAATCTGTTTCCGGGACTGTTGAGATTGAAGCACATTAAAGCCTTCAAGAATAGCATCAGGTTCGATCGCTTCAGCCTCAGCTTTTAGAGCTTCAATTTTGCTGCGAATTTCAGCAATTCTCTGTAAATACGGTGTGGGTACAGTGCAATTATTCATGTTAGAATTTGGTCGGTAAATACGGTGGATACCGTGGACATAGAAACAGAATTGTGAGCTGTTTCTAATCTGTTTCTATGTCAACGGATTTTTTAACTACTCTTGGCTACCAGTGGCTACCAATCTAGTGCTGCTACGGCTGCTTGCTGGGGAGTGCCGTCAAAAGCATCTTCAAGTTGAGATGGTTGAGAGTCAGTAGTAGCTAATTCAGCAGCATATTGAGCAGCTTGTTCCTCGTAAATAGCTCCTGGTTCGCACTCTTCCTCTGGAAAGAAGGAACCATCAAGCTCAGGTAAATAACGCTCAAAATGTTTAAAGTCCTGATAGATAAACCATTCGGGCTGGAGTTCGATCGACTCAAGATGATTCTCAATCCATTTCAGGAAAGCAAACTTAACTTGTTCAGTCGTGAATGGTGTGCAATGTTGGCAATCAAGAGCCTGGAGCCGATCGACTATCTCATCCAAATTAATAAGTTTGCCGATGGCTGCTTCAAGAAGTCTGTCCGAAGCTTTCCAGGGAATTTGTGCATTGAATTCTACAGTTCTCCAATCTGAAATTTCGATTTGTGGTAAACTTGATGTGGAAGAAGTGGAAGATGGTAGGATTGACATAGTTGTTACTTTGATAAAGAATCCTTACCCCAAAGCGAAGCACCCCCCGCGACAGTTTTGGGGTATTTTTTTGCTATTTCTGGCAATCTGGCGCACAGAAACATCATTACTCCTCACTAGAGCAAAATACGAGGATGTTTCTGTTTCTCGAATGTTTTTAGATTGGTTCTAGAAATTTTGTTTCTGTTTCTAAATCAGACTCTGGCTCTGGCTCTAAATATTCAGAGTCAAGGTTAAAGTCAGAGTGAGATTCAGACTCAGATTCAGGTTCCGGGTTAAGAAGGAAGTCAGGTTCAGATGGGGAACCAAAGTCGTGCTCTGGTTCTGGTTGTGGCTCTGAATAATTGGAACTAAAATCAGAATCAGGTTCGATCGGATCGGGAGATTCGTTAGCGTTGGCAGCAGCACTGAGAAGATAGAGAAGGCTGGCAGCGCCGACGGCAGTGTATTTAATTGTTTTGGCTCTGCTATTATCAACCGATCGCTTGATTAAGTACGAGCTGTCTGAGATTCGATCGCAACTAACGATTTCACCACGGTCGATCGCACCCTTAGCAAGTTTGGCAATGCGGGAGTGGATGTGAGTTATTACAACTTTTTTTGTTCTTAGCATGATTCCTGGGTTTAGGTTCTAGATGGTGAATGCTGAAAAAAAATCTCTCTCACTTCTGGCTTTGCGACCAGGAAGCAAGAGAGATTTGAAAATAGAAATTTTGAACTAGCTAAAACAGGCTTAACTGTTGGTGACTGGGTTCAATGATGAGATACTTACGTTCGGCGGGAACGTACTGATAAATGAGTAAATTCTTCTGTTTAGCCATATTGAAAGTGGTGGCGGTTCCCCCTCCCATACCATGAGGATCGCCACTGAAAACAGCTAAGCAGATATCCGATCGTTTTACCATCCAAGAATTCCGAGCTTGCATGACACCGGGACTGTAATTCTTGTAAAGGCAGACGTGCTCAGTTGCTTGTGCCAATAGTTTCTTGTAATGACTTTGCTGACGACGTTTCCAGAGTACGTGCTGGTCAGCGCAGGGAATTACGGCTGTCCAGTTCAATTTACGGTAAATCAAAACTTCAGCAGCTAACTGGTCAACGCCTAAAGCCATGCCACAAAAGAATTTTTTGACACCTTGATTAACTGCCATCATGATAAGTTTTTCGATGTATGGCTTGTAACCTTGCGAATTAATCCAGCGATGACCAGTAATCATTGCTGTGTGGTATTCTTTCGGTTCAAAGAGTTCGGAGTATTCAGAGAAATCGTACTGCGTTTCACAATTAAGACTCCGATCGACGTGTTGTGCTAAAGCAAAAACGTTGGTCGCCATTAGTTGTTACCTTAAAAAGCTCAACAACTTACAGCGAAGCATTACTAATTTTTTTGACTGTGTTAATAAACTTGTCGAATCGTTAGGTTTAAGCGACCATTGTTTTTCAACAAGGAGGAAGTTTTGGGGACAATTTTTTTGACTGCATGGTAAGCTAATCGAGTTTCGCCATGCAAAATCAACACATCCCCCGATCGTAGGACGACATCTATAACTGGATCTTTTCTACTACAGTTACTACCGATCGAAAAAATGCAGTCATCGCCGAGGGAAATGGAGATAATACAGGGTTTGAGATTGTACTCGGTATTATCTTGATGTAACCCAAGTTTACTCTTTCGATCGGCAGAGTAAAAGTTGATTAAGCAAGTTTCTGGTTGATAATTAGGTTCATCAACTAACTTGGCTAAATCTTGAGCAATGTTTACTAATTCAGTGGGCATGGTTGCAAATGGTTGGTTATTTTCAGGATTTATCTTGGAATAACGGTAGCCCTTGCGATCGGACAGCCAGCCAACTAAGCCACAACTGGTTTGACTACAGTTGAATTTGCTGCCAGTGGGCATAACCGGAATTGTCATTCCGCCATTTGTTTTAGCTATATTTCGGGTCAACTCAACTAAAGCTTGTTGTTCAGATTCATTGAAATAGTTCTTCAGGTGCAACATAAGTTTATCTAAATAGGTCTATCCAAGGAAATCGACAAATCGACTCCTTAACGCGAAGCGCTGTTGAGGCTTGGATTTTAAAAACTTTTTGATTATAAGTGCGAGTAAAAAAAATCTCCAGCCATCGCTGGAGATTTATCTATCTACATTCTTTATCTGTCTTGACGAGATATTCGCCAGTGTTGCCGTGGTTTCCACCTCTAACAACACAAAAGGTTTTCAGTGACCAGGGGTGACTGAAGACTACCTTTCCATGCTGACCATAACTGCCACCAATACCAGCATTCGTCTCTGAAGACCAACTAACCAAAGTTGCTCTATCAGCTCCGGCTTTACCAGCAACTTTGGCATCAATACCCCGAAATGTGGATTTAATGACAATACCTTTTGGCATGGGCATTGGCTTGCCACAAACACCATCTAAACATTCTGCAATTCCTGGGTTTTCGCCAGTAAAAATTGCAACCGATCTAACTTGTCCGTAGTTTACGATGGCATCATAGCGAGACTGCTTAGCGGTCTGGTGTAACTGTAGCAATGCTCCCGTGACTTTGGCATTGGCTATAATTCTGAGAGTTGTCGGCACTGCGAAAGTAGTTAACAAAGAAACGATGGTCATCGAAGTTAAAAGTTCAGTTAATTTCATGTCTTTGGCTCTTGATATAACAAAAAAAAATTACTCACCTCCTCATCGCGAAGCGCCTCACAGAGCAACCTCTGGCTCTGGACTTTGCTGTGTTCAAAGTTTCTTGGCGCTCTAAAAAAAAAACTCCAAAGCCACGAGGACTTCGGAGTTTTTTTTACGACCAGTTCGATCGGCTAGAAGAGATCGCCATTATCGAATTCTTGCGCTGCCATTGCCATTGCTGCACCATTAGCACTACCATTACCATTACCATTGCCATTGCCATTGCTTTTGCTAGTAGCTGCTTGAGCTTTATTAGCAGCCATAGCATTCTTTTTGGCGTAATAGTTTGATCGGAGATTCAAGAGTTCATTCTCTGCAAACTCTAAGGACTTAGCCAAAGCAACGATTTCAACATAAGTCATATCATGGATTTCATGAGCTTTCCATGCAACCTCAAATACGCCATAGCCACCATACTCAAGACCTTTTAACTCTTCTTTGTGGGTAGCACGAAACTCTTCCCAACCGAGAATACGAAAAGCATCAATCAACAAAGAACGTTTTTTGCCAGTTTTGGAAGGAAATACGATAGTCATGATAAACCTCTAAAAATGTAAAGAATTTGGACAACAGCTAAAAAACTTAGCTCATTTCCCCATCGCGAAGCGCACCTAACGAGAGACTTAACTTGCTAAAATCTACGGATATTAGATGGATTTAAGGTCGATCAAATACATAAATAAGCTAGAAATTTAGGAAAAGTTATGCAAATTAAGGTGACTAAGTTTCCTTAATCACCTTGAAAGCTACCAATCAATTGGGGTCATCATTTGCGATCGATAACCCTTGACTTCGTTTAGTTTCCATAAAACCAAACTAAACCGCTCCTCACTCAGGATGCGGGGGACGGCATGGGAAAGCTTGCAGTTAAACTTCACAATGTCTCCATCATTCAACACATGAGTTTTGCCATCAATGACAAACTCTGCTACGCCAATATTGAGAGATACAGCCATTGGTTGTGCATAGCCGTGATCTCTGTGAGGGGCAATCAGCCCACAACTCCCGCCTCTTTCTTTGCCGTGATAAGTCAACAAACCTATGTCACAGCCAGGATAGATGCGTTGGCAAAGGTCATAAAGCCTTATGTTGAAATAGCCAGGGGTAACTTGACCGTTGCCGAGATGGACTTTGTTAAACAGCCAAAGTTCTAACCTTTTGTTGGTTAAGCTACTGTGGCTATATTCCATTTCTGCAATTAAGCTTCTCAAATACTCTTTAAATTCAGAAATATTGGGGATAATTTTCTTGATTGTTTCCATAATACTACGCTCATACGACAAGAATTTACTCACCTCCTAATCGCGAAGCGACCTTACGGATAACTTCCTGGCACTGAAACTTCTCACATTACCGGATTGATGGAGAGACAAAACTCTCCATCATGTTAGTTTTGGCTAGTTACTCAGAAAAAATTCTGGTGGATAAGGTTGAGCAATGCAGTAGTAGCATTCTCTGATGGTTAACAGTTGTTCGATCGAGAAACCTCTTTCTGTTGCTAGTTCTGTGAGTTGACTCAAATCCATCGATCGAATTTTACTCCGTGTCCAACGACTATAAAACCGGGTGTAACGTTGGTCTAAATCTCCCTTGAGTAGGAGATGGCTTTCAAAGACTTGCCACGCGAGTACACGGAAGGCATCACGCAGGCGTAAAGTTTCTTGGTCAGTTTCCAAATCTACTTGAGTCATGATGCTAGTTGAAGAGATGTTGTAGAAGTTGAATAAGTTGGTCAGCCGTGGTTATGGCTGTACGTATCGCGTAAGGAAACAGGGTATCAGGTTCAGTTTCAATTTCTAAACCTTTAAGACGGGAACAGGGAAAGGATACTTGAAGGAAACTTGTTCGAGGAGTAAGAACGAGTTGGTATCGTTTTTCGCCTTTGAGTTTGTAGCCGATATACTGTTGTTTCTTGAATGTTATCAACCGAGTATTCTTCAGTAACCAATCTTGAGCGATCGACAACAACGTATCGCCACCTTCAATTATTTGAATGTTTGACGACAGTAGTGTGGGTACGCCGTTAATGACTTCAAACCTTTGGACTAAATCGTAAATTATTTTAGTCATGAAGTGTTACCTCTCTCGGCTTGTTAAATTGTGTCGGAGTTCTCTCTAGTATTTGATAATAGAGAGAACCTAACGAAACTGCTACATTCTCTTGAGTCTGATGGTTTCCGCAACAAATTCAGGAGTCAGCCCACGAATCTTGATTTCTAGTGGAAAACCTTGAATTCGTTTTGACTTTCGAGCCTCACTTTCATTGGCATAAGTGTAGCCACCTACTTGAGAAACAATTTCTTTGACTTTTTCACCATCAGCTTTCGATCGAACGCCGATGTAGGTGATAAATGAATCGAAACCTGAACTTGCGTCAGGCATTTCTTGCCAGTTAAACTGATTATTCGTCGTTCCAACAATCGTTATTCGATCGCTGAGTTTGACAACAACGTAACTTCCATGTGGGGAAGTTTTAATGACTTTACCTTCAATCCCGGCAAAATTAACCTTATCCATGATTTAATTTCCTTTTAAGCTAGATAAGACGACTCAACACTTCACAGCGAAGCATTACACCCTTCATCTCAGAAACCGTTTCTTGTTTTTGTTTCTGAGATGAAAAGTGTTTCTGAAAGCGTTTCTTGTTTCTGGTGTTTCTGAAGCTAAAGAGGGAAATGCTTGACAGATTGCACAAGATATTCAGGAGAAAGCCCAATCGCTCTCACCTCATACGGGTAGCCGTGAACGAACTTCGACACAAAGACATCCTTATTGGGAGTGCCGCCAGCTTTGATAATTTGGGCTTTGATAAGTTCTGCGTCTTGGTAGGTGGCGTACCCACATACAGGACAAAGCGCTTTGGCAGAAAACCTGCCAGATTATCTGTGACCATATCCCAAACAAAACTGGAACAATAAATCCCTTTGACTGCGATGCGATCAGATAACCTGAATATGAAGTAGCTCTGGTGCGGGGATAGCGTCAAAACTTTTGCTTGAATTCCACCAAAATTTATTGTTTCCATTGCAGTAGCGCAGTAATGCAGTAAGTAAGTAAGCAAATATCATCCCCAGTTAGAGCGAAGCATACAATTCTTGCCTTTTAGCAGGAACGGGAGCAGGCACAAAGACTTTGAAGCGAGCTTTATCTTGGATTCGGTGTTGGTAGGCAATAGACTGAAAAACCTCTTTGACATCTTTCATCCGAAGATGTTGAAGGTTGGTTGAGCCGATCGAATACTGCTTCCATAGTCCTTGCTGTTGCAGATGCAGGCACAGGTAAAACCCGTAGTCAGGCAGAACCAACACGGGACACTTGATGCCTGTCAAAAATGGCTCAAACTTCCTAACTGGCTCACCTAACTTATGTTTGCTGCCTTTGTTGATAAGCCAAAAGTCAGCTTCTGCAAAGTTATTACGAACAATCCAGGTATAAAGAGATAGGTTTTCCATCGTTTTTCGGAGAGAAATCCTCCCCAAAAAACGAAGTATTACTAGAAACAAAACTGTTTTTGCTACTGTTCAATAACTGGATATTCTTTCCAATACCACTCCAGAAAGCGCTTAATGAACTGAGCCGTGGGTAAGTCGTAGTAGCTGACATACCACAGGAACAGAGGCTCCTTTCTGAACCGTTCACACAAAGCGATTAAATGTCGGTTCACTCTTCGAGTTTGAAATTGATGCCAAATAATCTGCCGTTTTTCCTCAGCAGTGCTGCCATCAAAGTAAGTTGCTAAATTTGTCAATTCCTTGCGCTGTTTCCATGCCCAAGTGGACAAACGGATATCACTGCCTTCATACGCAACCGCATAATGTCCTCTGATCAACTTGTCATCGACAGCTTTACCATTACGATCGAAATATGTCCCCTCCCGACGGTTAACATCATAAGGGAACAGTGTCATTGGATTAATGTAAATTTTTGACATGATATTGAAGGGTAAACAAAGCGTGTGTATTGTCCAAAAATCCGTTTGTAGTGAAACCCTAAGAAAATGTAGGACAACTAAACTTTCTTAGGTTTGCTAAATGAGGTGTGCCAAATAATTAGCACATCGGGCAATCAGTTCGGCATGGGAGCGATCGGTTATGTAGATGAGCTTTAACCTACCGTTATCTCGATAAGCCTCTGCCAACTCCATAATCGCTCTAAAGATATCTGAATTGGGGACTAAATAAGGTTCATAGAAACTCTTTAATCCTTTGCTCAAATACCTCGGTAAATGATGCTGGATTTGTTGCCACAGGATTTGGCGATATTCTGTGACTGAATACTTGCCTCGCCACAGGGGAGACATACTCAGTTCATCGTCAACATAGGGAGAATTAGTCCCTTCTGACACATTAAAAACTTCACGGTCTAGGTCGATCGCAAACTGGACTTTCTCGGTCTGGAATTTGTTATAGTCAAACTTTTCTACAGTGATGGTCATGGCTCATGCGTGGGATGAGAAGTCACTCCCTCACCGCGAAGCGCACCGCACACATAAGCCTCAAGTACCTCCAATCCTGATGATTTTAGTTTTGCCTTTTGTCCGATCGATATTGTCTTTAGTCCCGAGACTGATGCCGTCCCAGAGAGCTAAACCGTAATCGCAAATTGAACACATTGCTTTGTCCCGATCGACATAACTTCCTGCAACTCCAACCGTTTGAAAACCAGTAACGTTTCTTGGTTTCCCGTTTCCCGACCAGAGAGCGAAATAGACCTTAACATCCAGATAATTGCTGTTGCGGAGATATTCTTGAACTAGCTTGTCAACTCCTGGCGCATCACCTAGAATTATCGAAAAGTTCAGCTCCATTATGCGGTTAATAGACTGCAAGCCAGGGCGAATATCCGTTATCGATCGACTGCCCGAAACCATTACAATTTTAGTCATGAGGCAAGTTAATTATTGAAATCACTACTTTCTAGCGAAGCTCAAATGATAGAATAAAAAGAAACCTAAGATGGAATTAAAATGTATTGATTTGTTTGCGGGGATAGGCGCTTGGGAACTAGCAAGCAATTTGGTCAGCTCTATATCTCAAATTAAATTAGAGACAATCGAATTTATAGAGATTAATCCTTACTCCCAAAAAATTCTACAAACTCACTTCCCTCAAATCCCAATTCATTCTGATATCCAAGATTACCTACCAGTTAAAAACAAAGCCGATGTCTATTACTGTAGTTTTCCCTGCACCGGCACATCAAGAGCCGGAAAAAAGACAGGACTCATCCATGTTGAATCAAGCCTCTGGTTCCAAGCCTTGCGCTGCATCATACTCGGTAGACCAAGTTTTGTTCTGGTGGAGAACCTGGTCTACAATCAACTTGGGACTTCAATTCTCAAACAAATTCAATTGCACATTCTCAGGTTCGGTCGGTTTGTAAATGAGATGTTTCCAACTCTGACCGATTTTAATTGATGTAATAGTACCACGATGTACACCAAACATTGCAGCAATTTCCCGTCTAGTTAAATTTGTTTCAGCCAACAAGCGTTTGATTTCCAGCACTTGAGTCTCGCTAAGTACAGCAAAACCATGTTTAGAGCCTCGGTTATTACAACAATTTTTCCCTTTAGCAATACTCCGGACAGTTTTTAAGCAGCCAGAGTACCATAAGACAAGACTGAAGGAAGGTTAGGGTGATTTAAAATCAAATCCGGGTCTAAATCTAACTTATCAATAAAGGTAGAAAGTAGATGCTTATTGAATTCCAGACGTTTATAAGAGGCAATAGAAAACACAAACGACTTGGCAGATGAATGACAACTAGAGAGTTGATGTTTAGCTAAGTTTAAGGCAATTAGACTGGCATTAAAATGAAAATCAAGCCGTGGTAAATGACGAGCTTGACAATCAGACAATCCTGTAAATTGCTTGGCATCACGAAAAATAAATTCAATCTGGAAGCGAGCCTGATAATATTCAAGAATTTGCTCAGGTGGTAGGTGAATATCAGTGCTAAACAATAAAGCATTTTTGATTTTGCCGTTGGCTTGAACTTCAGAGAGACCAACCAAACAAATTGGGCAATTTAAACAACAACTCCACGCAATCAATGTATATAATGAAACTCCCGGTTTTAGGTATTTAACGAAATTAAGACGACTCAAATCATGGCAGTCAACCTTGCCATCATATTTACGTGGAGCTCCCAGTTTCTTTTGTTCACCTGTATAGAGATAGCGTAGGTTAGCATCACTTCTTAACTTGCCAATAAAGTCTAAATTTAAGTCCCGCACAGCATCCCAGAATTGAGAGCGATAGTAATAGCCATCAGCCACCAAATAACGTACAGAAGTTGGGAAGTAACAACGAGTATTCTTTAGATGTTGTGCATAGTCATCAACTCTTGTGATGTCAGGCTTTGAACTTTGAAAGTCAGGTTTTTTGCGAGATTTTTTTGAGCGGTTATTATTCGGTTTTTGGGGCAGCTTTTTCGCAGGCTTTATTTGAGGGCGTGATGGAGTTTGTTGTACACTTAAACTATAAGATAAACGAGTCTCAATTTCGACAATAGAAATCACAGAAATTTCCAATCCCTCTTCCGATTTTCCCGCTACACCATTATAATAATAAGCTTTACCGTCAGTTTTTTTGCCGCTTTTTCTTAAAAAAGAACAATCAATAACAGCAATAACTGTGTGTTTAGGATTTAAAGCTTCTTTGATAAAATATTGATTAAATTGTGTCAAGTTAAAGCTTTTGATAAAGTGACGACGGTAGGTTTTTTCACTCAAACAGCTATAACGACTGAGATTCGTGAAGTTGACCTTGCCATAGACCAGCAAAATAGTTGAAAATAAAGTGATTAAAAACTTCTTTTGGGGTTGACTAATCCCCGGCATTTGTTGTAAGATGGATTCAATAATCTTCATAAGGAAATCTGTTGAGCTTGTGTGTTTTTATAGCTTAACCTAAAAGAGTGCCTTTTTTTCTGTTGATTTTGGGTTCAGATTGCACTCACTTTTTTCACTTCTCTATTTTATTGTGATCGCATTCCTCTTTAAAAACTGTCCGGAGTATTGCTTTAGTTGAACGTCCTTTATTAGCCATGTCTATCATATTGTCTTTGGGAGTTCCGAGAAATAAGTGTTCAGGATTTACACAACTTCGATTATCACAAGTATGACAAACAAACATTCCTTCAGAGATTTCACCCTTGTAGATTTCGTACATCAGTCTGGATATATATTTCTTTTTGCGATTTGCCATAGTAAGCTTCGGATCACCGTGGCTACTTTGAGTAGCTAAATCTGTAAGCCAACAATCATTTTTAGAAATGATGTGAGCTTCAATGCGTTCTTGTAGTGTTTTACGAGGCATAATCTTGATTAAGAAACATCAAAATCTCAAAGCGAAGCATTAATTTAGTTTAAAATATTTCTATTATGCAAGCAATTAGTTTATTTTCAGGAATCGGAGGATTTGAATTAGCAGCACAATTAGTTTTTGGCGATGGCGCTGACGCGCCCCGCAAGCTACGATATCAAACATTTCAATTTGTCGAAATTAATCCTTATGCTCAAAAAGTCCTCCAATCACACTTTCCTAATATCCCCATCTGGTCAGATATCAGAACATATCATCCACCCAAGCTCAGACAACTCGGCTTTCCTACGATCGTCATTGGCGGTTTTCCTTGCACAAATACATCAAACGCAGGAAAGAAACAAGGATTGGCAGGCACTGAATCAGGATTGTGGTGGGAAATGTACAGAGTCATCGTTGAAGCCCAACCAGATTTTGTCATTATTGAAAACCCAAAAGGAGTCATTCATAGAGGCTTGCGAACAATCTTGGGAGCTTTGCGAATGGCTGGATTTGAAGCAGAAGTTGAAATTATCAGCGCGTCGGAGTGCGGTGCGCCTCACGAGAGGCAAAGATGCTTTATCATTGCCCACCTGCACAACTTACAGCTCAAGCAACGGAAAGGGTGGCAGGGCTGGTCTGACCAAGTTGGAAAGCACCTTGCGATCGCAAAATCGTTTACCAAGTACCCAGAAGTTAAATCCAGAGGTTTGCCTGTGGTTAATGGGATTCCCCCTTACTTGGCTGGACTGCATTATGACCACTGGTGGAAATTCACTCCCCCACCAACCAACCCAGGAGTAGAACCAAGAACCCCTGGGAGGGCAGAAGCAATCACTCTGGCAGGTTTATCAATTTGTGTTCCGCAAGCCACAGTTCCATTGATGCGCCTTCAATTCCTAGCTTCTTTACTAGCAGGTTAGTCAAACAAGCTTAACTTAACACTTAGCAACCCACCTATTCGGAGATAAAACTCATGGGCAAAAAGAGAGGCAAGATGAAGCCAAAAGAAAGACTGTTTTTGGAGATGAGTCAGGGTCGGAGACTCAATCTACAGTGCATCATCGAAAAATCACAACAGAGTGACGGTCATGGCGTTTATCTAGAACTCGATCGAGGCAAGAACAAGCAACATCGGCTAATTTCCGTTCATGCCAAAATCCTTAATGCGTGGGAAGTTTGTAAAAATGGAATGTCAATCCTAGAAAATTCCAACTTTAGCTATTCACAAACCAACGATGAAATTACTCAAGAGTTCATCCATAAGTTAGTCGAAACTTACGGTGACTATGATTCAGATGATGCTCAGTATCAACCAAAGGGTGATAATCGAATTATTTTACCGTGGCTGTTGTCTGGTGGAAAACCAGACGATCCAAATATTCCTGAAGGAATCACGATCGAAGTCATTAACCCGCCTGTGACCAAAAAGTGGAAGATTTACCATCGGAAATGCAGTCATCCTGATTATGCAAATGGGATGTATGCGATCGGCCCGTCAGATACAGAAGTTTTGTTGATTGAAGACACAGAAAGGGTAGTAATCAGCAATGCCTACATCCTTGCTGCTTATCTGGCAGATCACTTGAATGATATCAACCACAGCGAACGGTACTTGGCTCAGGCAGAACTCGATCGACTATATGCAGAAGCAGAGACAGTTTTCTGTGTTGATATCCAGAATATTGACCTTAACGACGAAAAAAAGTTTAAAAATAATATTTCGAGATTTGCTAATGCTAATTGGATGGGTCTTTATACGACAGACGGAACTCCAATTACCAGATCAGCAGTTTGGGAGTGCGATAACGCTTTAATCTGTGGAGATTATATCAGATTTGACAAAGGAGTGTTAGCAGGAAAAATTTATTATCCTACCTCTGTCGAAGGCACAGAATTCTATTTCAAAATGCCATATCATGCTTGGGAGGGGGTTGCTAAACATAATGGTGTAGTTATGCCTCTCTTCCCCAAAATAGAGAATGGTGTCGCAATTGAATTTTGGGATTGGGTACGTAATAACAATATTGTCCCTAAAAAAGTTGATTGTCCCTTTGAGGCGGGTCGGCTTCTTACTCAAGGAATTGTTGCAGTATTTGTCTATCCATACACAAATAGACCAAGAATGGATTGTAATTAAAACCAATTCTGTAGCTAAGGTTTTCTATAATGACAAAACCCGCTGAAATTCCTTAAGGACATATTTCAAGAATTTGGGATTTCTGCTAATGATTCTTAAAAATCTGTCAGGGAGAGTAGTAAAACCTTGTTGAGCTAACGTTTCTACCAGAAAGAATACAGCATATCCAAAGTAAAAGAGTTTTGGGGCTATGTCACCTTCCGGCGTAAATCCTTCAGTCGATAGGAACGAATTCTCTTTAGTATCCAGATACTAAACCACGTAGAGAGTCCCGCCAGTGCTCAGTTCCAGGGATTCTCTATTATTTTCTCTCAAGTTTCCGTTGGGTCGATCGAGCCTGAACTCATAGTACATTTCCTTGGTTAGATTCTTCATGTGTTCTAACTGTTGGGCTAGCCTGATGCTTTCTGCCTTTATCTGTAAATTTTCTACTAACAGTTGCGAGTTGTCGATCGATAATTCAGAATTGGCGACTGATAAACGTGCATATTCTCTCAATAAATCTGTGTATTCTGACATACTAATTGTCTACTTTATTTGCTATATTATACCAAACTATAAGTAACAACTGTTCATAAATAAACTGCTTCGCTAGGGGGTCTTGATGTTTCTTTTTGTGAAAGTCTTATGGTTGCCGTACAAAATTCAACAGGAACTCAAACAAAACCTGTAGTCAACATTCATTGCGATGGTGCTTGCTCAGGAAATCCAGGACCCGGTGGCTGGGCTGCAATTCTCACAATTCCAGGTAAACCAACTAAAAAAGCAGTTAGTGGGAAATCTGACACAACCACTACGAACAATCGCATGGAACTCACAGCAGCGATCGAAGGGTTGAAAGCTCTCAAAAAGCCCTGCACGGTTACCCTATTCTCGGATTCAACTTACGTCATTCATACTATGACCAAAAGTTGGAACCGTAACGCCAACCAGGATTTGTGGAAAGAACTAGACAAATTAGCAGAAGTTCACGACATTACGTGGCTGTGGTTGTCGCGGAATTCAACTCCTGAGTTGAGTGAATGCGATCGACTCGCCAAAGAACAAGTTGGCAATTCTTGAGAGCTAAATTTTAGCTTAATTTAATCCCGAATTGGGCATTGTTAAATAGGTATAATGTCCATTTCTGGTATGTTAAAATAAGCTAACTTTTAGCGCAATTTTTAGGGCAAAACGATGAGTCAATTTGATTATTTACGAGCCCAGCTAGCCGATAACGTATGGGCAGGAAAACCAATTTTGACAGTAGCCGATGCTGTTGATCAAGGAGTAACTAGCGGAAAAGATTGGTATTTTAGCCTGCCCCATATCCAATTTATTATGGCAAATCCAGTAATGGCAGGGGTCAAAGATTTATTAGTAGCATCCCAAAATGTAGGAACAACAGTCATTGATTGCAGTTTGGTATTTTTGGAGACGCTTAATGGCATCAACCGTGCCTACAATAGCAAAGCATTTACAAACCTAGCTGGCAAAGGTCAGCAAGAATTAGCAAGTCTCCTTCCATCAACCAGAGAAAGGATAATTTATGAAGCATCCGTGATGGCGTACAACGAAGCCTTGAATTTGCCTCATTTATCAGTAACGATCGACTCGATAGATGCCGACATTCGAGCAATTCAGCAAGGGGGAGCGACAGCAGAAGCTCAAATAGATACATGGAAATCACAAGCTCTTACTAGAGTCGAGCAACTTAAGGCTGAGATTTTAGCAACGATCGAATCTCTGACCGGTAATCCACGCCGGAACGCTCGCGCACGTATCCGACGGGCAGAGGCAGCACGGATTGCTATGACTACGAACACGATTCCTAACATCATTGCTCACAATCCATACTCCATCAGCTCAACCTACAACCACTCCATCAGTTCCATTTACAGCCGTCCGCCCGTCCTCAACACTGCATTGGTGCCGATCGCTGTGGGGGGAGCAGCTACGATCGCAGGTGCAGTGGGTGTGCTCACAAGCATTGCAACTTGGCTGCTGGGGAGTTTTTTCTTGAAATCCTTTAACATCCCCTCAGTTTTGTTACCCGCTTTGACAAATACTGTGGTGTCGATCGTCCTGAAATTATCTGGCAGTTCAGGCGGTGCTGAAGCGGTTCGTTATTTAGCGGCATCTGCTCTGAAAGCTGGAGCAAGTTTGTTGCCCCGACTCTTTGGCACTACAGGAATGCAAGCAAGTGGTTGGGCTTATTTGATGAGTTGGGCAGCTCCTATAATTGGTGCAGCCGTAATTATTACCATCGCCATGAGAAATAAAACCGATCTTGCTCAATATCTTTATGTTTTTGCAGACATTGGTAATGCAACACCAAGAAAATTCAATTTGTCTATGGCTTATATGTCAGACACCAATCAAGTGGAAATCCTTGAACAATTTAAAGATTCTGCAAAAAGATTGATTCAAAGTGCTCCAGTTCCGATCGAAAAAATCACAGGGGTTGGGCTAAACCTCAAAAAAGAATACGTTATTGCCTACGATTTAACTAATCCAGATAGTCCAGTAACTCTTCCAAAAACTGAAATTCAAACTATATTAGGAAGCGATAAAGTTGCTAGAATAGCATCAGGAAAATTCTTTTTTGCTGACTAATATGCCTACTGAATACCTCGTAGACTATTCTTGGGTTGATGAAAGTTTGGGACAAATAAAAACTACTGCTGTTTGGTCAGTTTGGGATTGTGTTCTTAAACAATGGTCTACCGCTCCTAAAGTAACTCTCCGCAATATCCTTCTCTCTGGCTGGCATCAAGACCTGGGTAAAGAGCGGTTTTGTATTGGACAAATCCCAGAAGATACCAAGACTGCTGCTCTCCTTGACCCATTTATTGCTAACAAGAACGATCGATATATCCTGGACTTAGCTAGTGGCTCTCGTAACCACGGGAGATTCACTTTTAATATGGCTCCGGTTGGCTCAAACTACTATGGCGGTAAAGGAACCGAACAATGGAAGCGGATCATTTACGGGAGTATTATGCACACCGGATGCAAGCATTTAGTCGGTAGAGAATTCAACTTTGTCATCGTGGATGATACTAACCGGGATGCGGAAGGTAATCTCCAAGATGACCCCACAAATGGCAGACACTGGAACAGCGGAGATAGCCATGCCAAAGGGTCTAAGGAGTTTCTTACTATACTTGGAACAGGCGATGTTCATCATCCAAATGACGAAGGAATTCCCCTTCAATTTCGGATAGCGTCATTCAAAAGCTGGGTTGCAAAAGGGACGATCGCCCACAATCCAGAATTAGATGGCTCGGGCTATGATTTGGTCATACCCTGGAGTTCACTAAAAGGGAACAAACCCGCCCTCGGAAACTACCGAGAGAAACTGCTTTGTGGGTTGGTATTTGAAGGAGAAAAACGAACGGCGAAAGCTGGTTGGATGCTATTCCAGTGGTTCGCATTTGAAACTTTGGAACAAGATAAAATAATTAGCCGACTCCGAGCGAAATGTGAGAAGCTAGTAGCCGCTACTAACTCTATTCAAGCGCTGGCTAAAGAACTCCGAATCCATCAAGTAGAAGCAGAGCAAGAACGCGAACAAGGCGATAGTATTCAGTCAGAAGCTGAATATGTAAATACTGCGATGGAAATCATTAAATACGATATTAAAGGACGACTTCTGCTTCATCCTTACATCACAGGCAAAGTAGCAGAAAGACTTCAGGCAGTTTGGTTAAATCTAGCAAAAGCTGCTGGGGTTCGTTTCTGGTCGTTGATGTCGCAGCCAGATGAATATTTCCAGAAATACGAAACCACGGATAGTGGCGGAAAAACTACTTTTACTGAGAAAGTGTTCTGTGCACCTGGGATGGCTCCCGGTGAGTACATCGTATTCTGCAATCCCATGAGGCATTGGGGCGACTGCCAACTGTGGATCAACAGAATTGAAGGCACTTATGCGCGGGGGACGAACCTCATGGCGGCATCCACAAAATTGATGCTGAGTCTGGGCAGAGACTTTGACGGCGACTTTGTTCAGCTCATCGCCTCTCATCAATATCCGGCGTTGAGAGATGCGATCACCAATTTTGACAAACCTCCCGAAGTTGACAAGCTGCCTAAAATGGCGCTGACCGGAACACTCCAAGAAGTCGCCATCAACAGTATGAACGACATCACCGGTGTAGTTGCCTCACTCCTTGGTCGCGCCAGAGCAGCGGGGGTAGAAGGAATAGTCCTCAACATCCCGCCAGGGGGAATGCAGACAGAGCCAAAAGAGATGGCAATCATCAATTTCCTGAGTCAGGAATTGCAAATCGCCGTTGACTCGCTGAAGTCGGCATATCCCAATAATGATGTGGGACTCAAAGCTGTTACCGACTATCTCAACGGTCTGGGAGATGCAGGCAAAATTCCTTGGCTCAAAGATTTTAAGGAGAAGGATACTTTTCTAACTCGACCCTGCGCCGTTGCCAATGATGCGATCGATACCATCTCCCGACTCGTCAAAGTAGTCAACAGCTATTGGCGACCAGCTCAGCTAGAAACTAACATCGACATCAACTCGTTTCACAATGCGCTTTTTGATGGAGTTGAGGTAGCCCAAGAACAGATGGATTTCGCGTTTGAGCAGCGCAAGGGATATGGCTCTGAGATGAATGCTGCTATCAAATGGAAGGAACAAAATGATGGGGACACTACCAAAATTCGGGAAGTTTCGGCTAAATACCAGGCTCTCAAAAACTCTGCTCTTGAACAATTTGCCGATGCCCAGGGTCAGGCTTATACCGAAAAATCTTGGGCTGCTGCTTATTGGCGCGCTGTCCACACCAGTGCTAGCGAACTTAGCACTGGCTCGCTGGTGTTCAATCTATTCCGAGAAGAAATCGTGACTGAACTACAAGAGAATCCCGATACTTTGCCCTACTTCGGTGTCTTTAACGTCCATAAACAAGAACCCAATGTCTGGAGCCGAGGTGAATGGACTGGACAGAATGTTCTGGTTCGGATTGTTCAACGTCTGAAACCTGCTGCTGGTCAGCAAGCCGCACGGATGGAGTTGGCGATCGATATGAGGTATCCCGACAGTACCAAAAATATCGGCTATTTCCCCCTTGGATGGGTTGGTGAAAAATATCGAAGTAAAGTGGCGATCGGCGAAACTCGTGAAATGCGCTGTTACACCGATGGCAAATATATGGATGAAGCGGGTAGAACTATTACCAAAACAGTTCGTTTATTTAATCAATCCCTGAGTCAAGAGCAGATTGATTTCTTAAATGGGAAAATGCCAGCAGGTCTTTATAGCCCTGAAGATTTTGGTTTACCACCTAATTAATGATCAGTGGTATTTACGACAAGTGGTAAATACTACCAATTTTATGCCGATTTCATGGGTAAAAATGAGAAAAATGTTCTTGATTTATTGTCCTTTTAAAAAAACTAGGGCATAATCAAATCAAGCGTCTATCTCAATCAAAATTTTAATTATGGCTTCAGTTGTTGAAAATCTCCCATTTGGAGAAGTTATCTCCAGTGTCGTCGCTTCTCTAGAAAGCGGAAAGGATATCAAAATCGAAGGGTTTGGCACTTTCTCATTGATTGAAAAACCAGAACGGGAAGGACGAAACCCAAGAACAGGCAAACCCACCACTTACAAGCCTACTCGCCGACCGAAAATTACCTTTGACAAGAAGTTCCTTGAAAGGGTTTATGCGGGTGCAAGTGCTTCGGAAACTTCGACTGAAACAACTTCGGTAGCAGCTCCAGTAGCAAGCTCTGTAATGACTCCAGCTCCCGTAGCAGCTCCCGTACCTACCCCGGTAGCAGCTCCAACAGCTCCTGTTTTGCCTCCTCCAATTCCAGCCGAGTTACTTACTCCTTCGGCACCACCAATTATCTGGCAAATCAAAGCGCCAGATGGTAGCTTTATCGAAGTTCCGAGCCAGGATCTGTCTAAGTGGGGAGTCGGTGCAAATACTCCAATCTACTCTGCTGCCACTGGTTGGAAATTAGCAGGGAGCATTCCTGAACTTGTAGGACTGGTCTAATAAAAAGGGCTTCAGCTAAACTGAATCGACGACGAACGAACTGCACAAAAAAAACCTGAGTGACTGCACCCAAGCTCAGGTTTTTTTCATGTTTCTTGTTTCTAACAATTTCTAAAAATTGGTTACAATTTCTTAGCAAGTTTAAACAAAAGCAGAAAATACGGGATGTCTCAAAGCACCCGTAGCAGTGATGCCGAGATGGATGACTTCGACTATTTTACCCATATAATTAGCTTGGTTAGCCCAAATAGTCGATCGCTCGGCATCAGTAAATCCAGTGCCGACTCGGGCATTGACAATTCGCTCGTTGAGAGTGCCACCAACTAAGAGATTGCCCAACGACGCAGAATATTTGCCTGAGCCTTTGGTGAACCCCGTAACTGGCAAACGGTCTTTCACAAAATTCTTGACCTTCAAAAGTGCGATCGATCGACCCTGGAAATAAACAGAATTCGGGTTCCGCAGCATTATCCCTTCAGCCGATTGTGCTGAGGCCTTGATTGAGTCAGCTTCAGCTTGGATAACCAGAGGATTATTCTCGATTAGCCTCTGCGGAACGTAGCTAACTTTCCCCATTGCCGGAAAAATTTGCTGAACCTGGCTATATTCGTCTGTTGCCAGGATGTTGGGATATTGAGTGAAGCCGATCGCAAAAATGCGAAACTCCATTCTCTGTTTCGCTTCGACAACGGTTGCTGTAGTTTTAGTCGATCGAGCAATCCCAGAAATTCTATCGAAAGGCTCTCCGGGGATGTACAGCTCACCGTCAATGAAAGACAAATTGTTGGCTAACCGGATGCTTTCACAGATTTGCTCAATTTCGGTCAGACCTGAATATCGAGTCACGCCCGATCGACTCCTCAATCCACTGGTCGGGTTCTCATAGAAACAGCGCACCCCGTCCAATTTAGGGCTACTGAGCCATTCAGCCACACCGTAGTTTTTGGTGGGGCTGTAAGTATTTGCTAATTGTAATAGCATTATTCTTGCTCCTTAACTAACAAATCGACCTAAAGCAGGGCTTCGGAGATTACCAGTAGCTGTTACTCCCATGTAAACTATTTGAACTTGTTTGCCGATATAAGAATCTCTGTTCATCCAGAGATCCTGTTCCTCTTCGTCGTTTAAGCCGTAAATACGAGAAACTTTATTAACTCCATTTACCATGCCTTCAACGGACATATAACTCACGTAACCCACTATTAGATTTTGCGTAAACCCAACGACAGTAAAGATTCCGCTTGTTATGTCCTTCACTTTGAGAAGATTGTCCGATCGCACCCCAGAATAAACTGAGTCCAGATTTCTGAGGATGATTCCTTCAGTTCCTCCAGCATTAAGAACGGTGGTTGCTTCATCTAGAACGCCGAGAGGTGTGTTCCGAATGAGTTTTTGAGGAATCAAACTAATCATCCCCTGTGTGGGGATAATTTGCTGCATGAGATTCATCATTTGTTGTGCTGTTAGATTAGCTGTTGCCGAACCAACAGCAGAAACTCGGAATTCAACAGCAAATTTTTCAGCAAGTTCGTAGTTAGCGCGATCGCGAACTAATACCGTAAGTTCCTCGAATGTTCTACCAGGAATGAACAGCTCACCGTCAAGAAAAGATAAATTGTTAGCATCACAGAGAGCGCGACAAGCTAACTCCAGTCGATCGAATCCTACAAATCGCGTGGTCAAGCTCTGGCTTCTTAATCCGCGTGAAATGCCGTCCCGCGTGTAAATACAACGAACTCCATTAAGCTTTGGGCTACTTAACCAAAACCCAACCATGTATTCTTTAGCTGGATTGTAAGTATTTGGTACTTCTGCTACAAAAATCATCGTTTTTCTTAGTTAACTGCCATTATGAAATTGCTGACACATCGCACAGTTTCATTGACGATTTTGTCAAACATCAACGCTAATTCTCGGTTATTTGGTTGATATCTCATTAAGCCCCATTGTCCTGTTGCAGCAATTGTTAAATCAGGTCGGAAAATCATTGCTGTGGAATGGAACCAATTATTAAAGATAGTGTTCGGCATATTTCCACAAATTATCATTCCTGAAATGTTGCTATAAGTAATAACCACATCCACGTTAAGTCGAACCAATTTCCCACAGGTTTGATAAGTTACACTGCCTGTTACTCCTCCTGATAGAGGTAACGATACTGGTGTTGACCAAACAATTGCTGCTGGCCCGGCTGGTCCGGTGGCTCCCGTGTCTCCTTTCGGTCCGATCGGCCCCACAGCACCAGCAATGCCTTGAATCCCTTGAGGCCCAGTTGCACCATTCGCGCCGACATCACCTTTAGGGCCAGCAACACCCTGAGCACCAGTGGCTCCGGTCGCACCTGTTGCGCCAACCTCACCTTTAGGGCCGGCAGAACCGATCGGGCCAGCAGCACCGGGAATTCCTTGTGACCCAACATCACCTTTCGCTCCGATATCACCTTTCGGGCCGGGAATTCCTTGCGCTCCAGTTGCACCAGTTGCTCCAGTTGCTCCAACGTCTCCTTTGGGGCCGGTAAGTCCGAGCGGGCCGGCAGTTCCCGTATCTCCTTTAAGACCTTGAGGCCCTTGCATTCCAACGGGGCCCGGTGCGCCTTGCATTCCCGTTGAGCCAGTTAATCCGGTCTGACCTTGCGCTCCGGTATCTCCTTTGGCTCCGGGAATTCCTTGAATACCTTGGTCGCCTTGTTTTGCTCCCAAAGTCCAGGCAATCGACGGCGGTTGAGAGTTGACGTTCGGGGCGTTGGCAATATAGCTGCTGCCGTTATAAGCAACGGCATCAAACATGGCGTAGTTCGTCGTCGCGTTCCAGTTCCCGCGCCAAATCAAGCCGGGTCGCCCTTGTTCACCTCGAATTCCTTGAGGCCCTTGAGCTCCCGTCGCACCTACCGCTCCAGCAGCGCCGACGGGTCCAATTTCACCCGGTACGCCTGGAATTCCTTGTTCACCCCGATCGCCTTTCGGGCCGGTTAATCCTGTCTGACCTTGAGAACCTGTAGCGCCAACTAAACCTTGCTCACCTCGATCGCCTTTTTCGCCTTGAATCCCTGGAGGCCCGACCAAACCTGGTTCACCGCGATCGCCTTTAGAACCCGCAGCGCCGGGAATTCCTTGTAAACCTTGACTACCTTGAGCGCCCGGTTCACCTGGTAAACCTCTTTCACCGAGAACGCCTTGAATGCCGGGATTTCCTTGAGGGCCGGTAAGTCCGATCGGGCCCGGTGCGCCTTGTAACCCCTGGCTACCTTGAGCGCCGGGTTCGCCTTTTTCACCGCTGCTGCCTGCTGCGCCAACTGCGCCCGGAATTCCTTGAAGTCCTTGAGGCCCGGTGTCGCCACGATCGCCTTTGTCACCTTTAGCGCCGGGGATACCTGGCAAACCGGGTTCACCGCGATCGCCTTTTTCACCAACCGGGCCGGTAGCACCAGCGGCACCGGGTAAACCATCAACACCCGGAACGCCTTGAATGCCTTGCATCCCTTGAGAGCCTGGAATCCCTGGAATTCCTTGAGCGCCAGCCGGGCCGGGAGCGCCGTCCATACCGTTGGCACCGGGAACGCCAACATCACCACGATCGCCTTTGTCACCTTTCGGGCCGGGTTCACCTTGAGGGCCAGGAGGACCGATCGGACCTTGAGGCCCAACAATGGCAGGTTCGGGAGGAATGAGAGCAACTTCGCGAGTGGCGGTGGCCAAAATACTGGTGCCGAGCATCAAATCAGCAATGAGAGTTCCATTTTGTGTGATGGGTGTCTCGAATGGAACCCAGGGAGATTCTTTGATGACAACTCCATTCAATTTGAACCGAATGAAGGCATTGGTTGGGATGTGTTGAACATCAGCAACTACGACGGTTTGCCCTGAGTAAAGAACAGGAGCACGGAGTAAAATTGTGGGAGCATTGACCTTGACTTCAAAATTGATTTGAGCGGTCGATCGAACTGTAACTGGAGCTGTTCCAGAAATATCCTCGACTTCAATTAGGTGAACACCTGCGGTATTAATTGGAATCGACATTCCAAATTGATAGATAGGTGCAGCAGTAGTTCCTACATTTGTGGCTGTGGTATCTGTCCCAACAACTACACCATTCAATTTGAAACGAACATCGGTATTGGTGTTAGTGTCAGTGACTGCCGTAACGGGGAGAGAATAGGGCAATCCTCCGACTTGAATGCTGGGTTGAGTGGGAGATGTGATTCTAATTGGCATTAGCTTAACCGCCTAAAATTTGATAGACAAACAATCCCTTTCTTGGCATCGGCGTACCAAGAAAGAGATTACTGAAGCAAGGCTGAAACTAGCTTTGAGAGAGAAGAATTTGGGTTTCGCGCTTAACAATCCCGCGTCTGGTGGGGAATCAGGTTTGAATCAAAAGAGTCTGAGCGATAATAACCTCAAGTTCCATTGACTCTCCGACAATCATCAGACTGGTGTAAGCGTCGGGAGTGGGACTAGCATCATCAGAAACCCGGATAACTTTGGGGTTTTGTAGCTGGCTGAAAACTTGGTAAAGTTCAGTCAGATATTCGATAGCTTCGATCGGCATCAAAATGCCAAAAACCGCCTCTGCCGGAACAGTTCCCTCCATTGTCAACCCTTGGTTCTGAGTAACTGCCCCTAACTCGACCAGCGCATTTCTAATCAAAGGCTGGAAGAGTTCATCAAGGGTTTGATTAGAAATTGTTCGATTTGCCGGAGGTTTGTAAGTAGGAGCTTCGGGATTGAGCGCCTTGATTGCAGCTCTCCGCATTGAAGCATCCCTGGAGAGAATAGCTGCGTCATCAAATGGCTGCTTTGCCCTTTTAATCGACAGCAATGAATCGCCTTCAGATTGAGGCCAGAAATTGTAATCGGCGATCGTTTGGCGCAGTAGTTTTGTTGCTAGTCCTGCTGTTAACACCATGTCAGTAATCAACTAATAAATTATTTTTTAGCTTATATCCCTTTTCTGTTTTTGAGTTCATACACTAAAAAGTTGACTTTTATCCCCATTTGTTATAGAGATAAAAGCCAAAAGTGTTAATCGGGTTCTGACCAATTAACTAAAATAATAGAGACAGAATCTTTGGGGAAATTATTAACTTTAAAGTTGTCCTGTAGAGTCGCCACTACTTGTTCTGCTTTTTCCTTACACTCAAAGAAGTAGGCTTGTTCAAAATCAGTAATCCATTCAGGATTTTCATAGTTAGCCAAGAACAGAATACTACCATGTTCGGTGGCAGCACCCAGCGAATAATAGGCGTAACAGATAACAAATCTTTGCTGAATCAAAGAAGGTAAATCAGCATTAGCATTGGAAACGGGGGAATTGAGCATAAAAAAACCAGTAGCGAACTGGTAAACCGCTGCTGTTAGGTAAGAAACTAGGAAACAAGAGGCTTGAAAGTGTTGATTCTCGTCCAATCGAAAGTATTTCCGATGTAACTGTCAAATAAATGACTGTCACCGCGAAACAAAACCTTGTTGGCAGGAAACCAATGACTTTCGCCACTACAATCTCGAACTAAGGTAAAGGAACGGGAGTAACAGGGAACGATCGGAAGTTCAATTTGACCGATCGCCCAACCCGGACACCAAACATTTCCATAGTGAAAGAAACAGTCTTTTGGTTCAGCAAACCAAGTAATGTGTTCTTGAGTAATTTTTAAGGTTTCCATAGAATTACCAAACAATTGGCTTAAACCTGTTGATTTTCTCCCAATCGAAAGCATTTGCTGCGTAAGTCTCAAAAAGATGAGTTTGACGATGATTTTCCCCACGAATGGCAACTTTATTGGTAGGAACCCAATGACAGCCACCTTCAGCATTACGAACCAAAGTCAAGCAACGGGAATAGCTAGTAGGGATGGGAAGCTCAATTTGACCGTTCGCCCAGCCAGGACACCAATTAGAGGGATTGTACAAGAAGAAACAATCTTTGGGTTTCAGAAACAAATCAATGTGTTTCTGAGATGTTTTCTGTGTTTCCATCGTTTCCACCGTTTCTATCGTTTTTGTTTCTCTTCAATTCAACTTCTGCAACAGCTTGATTGAAAGCTTCATCGGTAGGTTCTTCAATGATACCAATCAAACAAAACCATCGGAGTTGGATAGTTCGTCCGCCTCGGCAAATAGTTTTTTCTGCGCTATGGCATAAGTGCTGGGAGCCACCATTGAGGAGTTGGTCGTAATAATAAGCCAGTCGATCTGGGGTGAGTTCGATCGGTTTCTTCCCACCAAACGGGCAGGAATAGCAGCAGTTGGCTGGTACATTGTAAGCACTTAAATCTCTTGCCATGTGTTTGAGGGTTAGTATGAGTTCTGACCTCCCAGTAGAATGAGAGGTCAGTGGTCAGTAGTTAAACAGATTCTGCAATTTTATATACTGCTAGATACGTTGCATCGGTACTTTGCGGGTGTTTGCCTTCTATCTGGTCGCTTATTGCCAGAGCTATTTTTATCCTTTGAGCTTCAGTTGGTGAAGGAAGCACTTGGTTCTGAAAATAGTATTCAGCAGTGGAATCAAAAAATGTGTCGAGGTCAGTTTCATATTTCAGAAACCTTACTAATTCCTCTAGATTCATGAGTTTTCCAATGGAGTTTCCGAAAGTCTGGAACAAGTCGAACGTCCCGATATTTTGCATTCAACTTTTTCGGAGATTGATAAAGAATGATGAGCATAGATTCTCATAGTTAGAGAGCCAAAACCTCATCACCCCAAAGCGAAGCATGATTTTCCTTGTTCCTGGATTGTCAGCCCGTAAGAAGCGCCAAAGCTGACGTAGCATTTCTTCATAAACTGCTAAGAATCGAGCGAATAGATAGGCAACGTGAATGCAACGGTTTCTGAAACTTGGTTAAATAAACTTTCCTTGACATCGAAAAGCAAGAAATCTGTGACAGTATCTCTAGATTTTGTTGATTACATTCATGAATTATCTAGTTTTTTCAAGAATCAGTGTTAGTTTGATATAATTGTGACAGTAGCAGTTCCATATTTGGAGACATTACTACTGGGAGTGTGGGGTTTGGCAGAATTTCATTGAGCTAAACTTACCGCAGCAATCGTCCAACTAATCTTTTGAAGCCGTGGCGCAACTCGAACTTTTTCCTGAATTTAAACCCAAACCCAGAGTCCTGAAATCTTCTCAACTAACGATGAGTTCTGAGGCTCTGCATTCCTGGAAACAACGCATCCTCGAACATCAACAATCTGCTGCTTCCGAACCACCGCGACAGGGAAACTTATTCGAGCTCGCACCCAATGCCTGTGACCCCAACAGCATAGACCCCTTTGCTCTTGAACTGCACAATCTCTCATTCTGTGAGAAACCGGATTGGGGCGATCGTACTTCCCTCTACTTCGTTATCGACAACGCGCTGCCCCTGCTGCTGTACGTAGGAGAAACGCACCGAACACCGAAACAGCGCTGGGCGAACCACTACTGCTACAACTACGCTGGCAATTACATCGAACTGCATCGGCGTTATTCCTTGGATGTGGCTGTGGGTATCGCATTTTGGTACGGAGCGCCGAGTAATCGAAAGCAGCGGTTACAGTTAGAATCAGAGCTTATTTATAAGTGGAAGTCGCCTTTTAATAAGGAGTGCTGGCAATATTGGGGGCAACCGTTCGGAAAGTGAAGCTGCTGGAATTTAGTATTTTAAAGTTAGAAACCATATAGGAACAATCAGTCATCCCCGAACAAAACATGGATCGATTTGAATTTCAGTTAGCCATGCTGCAAAAAGGAGCAGAAGAACTAGAGAAAAAGATAGCTAACTTCAGTACAATTTTGCAGCAGGTAAAAACGGCGGCAATTACCATTTGGGTAGCCTTAATTGGTTGGGTGTTTGCCAGTAAAATAGAGGCGCTGGTTCCGCTGGGGTACGTTATAATTTTTGGTTTTTGGTTTTTAGAAGCTACCTACTGGAGGGTGCAATTTTATTATATGCAAAGAGCCGCTGCCGTTACCGAATTCTTGAATGATGAAAGAGCTTTAGATGAAAGTTTTAATACCCGTTCTCTACCGGGAGGTCTAGTTCACCCGCTCGGTTCATTAAAAACATTTAAAATGCCTTCTTTGTGGAGAGCTATGCGCGCTCCGTCAATCTATATTTTTTATACCTTTTTGTTGGCTGTCAATTCGGTCGTTTGGTTGATAAGTCTTAAAAACGCTCTCTAACTGGTCGAGATCCGAAAGTGCGATCGGCCGCACAATATCTTCCATCCCAACTAACTAGAACTAGACGCATCTCTACCCACCAATGAAAAAGTACATCAACCTCGCCACCGCCCTCATCGCATCACTCAAGCCCAAATCAAAAACACCCATAATCGACACTTACGGTGAATCCATGCTGACCCAAGACGAGCAGCAAGCTCTCATGGAATGGCTCTTTGCTAGCTTGATGGGCGCTGGATATTTTGGCAAATCTCACCTTATTTGGGATGACGGCAAAGACAGAGAGCGGGAGATATTCACCGCATTAATGAGAAACGAACCGATATTCCTGTACCGCCAAGGAGCGCGACCCACTCCCACAGTTGAGGGATATTGCTGGCAATTGATTGGCGAACATTCCAGTTTGCGTGTGTATCAGTTGGAGATGGAAGTTGAGGGAGATTGAAGGCGATCGATATCGTGACCGACAAAGAAAGTTGCCAAGGTTGTTGTAACCAAAGCCACGATGACCAATGCTCGCCCGAAGTG
Source organism: Microcoleus sp. K4-B3 (assembly GCF_036704615.1). Lineage (NCBI taxonomy): Bacteria > Bacillati > Cyanobacteriota > Cyanophyceae > Oscillatoriales > Microcoleaceae > Microcoleus > Microcoleus sp. K4-B3. Next base: position 8,328 of record NZ_JAUBSF010000060.1, on the reverse strand, counting down.
CACCCATCCCGTAATCGAGCGAACCGATAAGACGCACTAACCGCAATACACGGATAGCCCGTAAGAGTTAAATTAGCCAAGACTTTTACTTAATTTGACTTGAATATATCGATTGTTTTTGGTCTTGAGAACGCGATTAATTATTCAGCAAACCCTAGATAATGATGATGTATTTTTAGCAACACACATAGCAAGTTCTATACTCTGTTTGGGCTGGCAATTTGTTCAAATCCTGTTAAACTGAAGCGCAATAAATCTGGGGGGTGACAAAGAGGTTTAGGAGATAGACGCAATAAGGGTTGCAGCCCGTATACCCTGTTGATAAAAGCGACGTTTATTTCGAGTTAACTTCATTAACTGTTGAATTTATAATGAATGCCAATCGAGATAATTAACCCACTGTTCTCCATCGAAGCCAACGCCAAATGTACTCCGTCTACGGTGTTTTTTTCTCGGTTAGGAGCGGCGAGATACATATTTTTGTACCTGCTTTTTCTGAATTTCAATGCCTTGAAATATCGCGGAAGTGTAGGCGATAGCCATTAACAAAATCATCTTAATCAGTCGGTCTCCCCTTAAACCATTCCCTTCTAGATTATAACCTCCACTCTTGCAATCTCGGAACATTTCTTCAATTCCCATTCGCTCTTTATAAGCGGAGAGCGCTACTGGCAATGAACCCAAATCTGTGAGAATAAACCAGGCGTCTTTTACTTTTAATCCAAGGGTAGTTGCGTTTCCATTTACAGGCGATATCAAATCCTGCTACGGGTTGAGTTTTTCTTACCCTCACTCCTTGAAAGTACAACGAAGTTCCGGGTACTGCTCCTAATTGGTCTAAGCGTTGCCAGATTAAGTTTTTTGTTTCAATACAATGATTCTTTTTCAGCCTTAAACAAAAAGATACACCCATTGCTCCCGGCTAGTTTCCTAAGTCTACCGAACAAAATTCACGGTAGCCCAAAACGATAAGTTTATATTCCTAAAACAAGGGTAAAACTTGTTCGAGAGCGAGGGTTTGTTCTTGTAAGTTACTGCTGCTTAATTTTGGTAACAAACACTCTTTTTAAGGGGATGGCTCTTTTCTGCCAGATTAGGGCGATCGTAAACATATTGATACAGCCCCATTGAGTCCGATCGATCGCCACTGATAGGGTTTGTCCCACAGAGCAATAAGTTGTTAACCAGTAAGCGAGCAAAGGGAACCAAATTAATGCGAGCGTTAATTGAGGTAAGTCCAAAAATCTTTGCAATTTGCGACGGCGACTTTCGGTAGTAATTGGGTAGGGAAATACTCGTGCCAGCCTCTCTAATCTCACTTGTTTCTCTGATTGTATCAAGGAGAGCAAGATTGTGAGTAAAATAAACTGAGCTGATGTCAGTTGTTTTTGTAAGTGGGTCTGATAGAATGTTGGTAACATTAATTTTTGAGATAGGCTAGCTTGTAAGAATTCGGCTGCCTATCTTTTTTTACCACAAGTGGGTTAAATTTTTACGCTCTCTGGGTTTAGGGCGGGTTGTCACCCCCCCAGGCAATAAATCATTGTTCCAGATTCAAGACTATTGTGTATAGCTGAATATGTCATTTTTATTCTAATGTTGAAATCGTTCACTGTCAGAATAATAGCCGTCAATTATTGAAATAATTTAAGTAATAAAACCTGTTGAAGCAAGCCTTTTCATCAAAATACTTTTGACTGTTAAGAAATGCAAAATAATAAATAGAATCTTGTAACTTGTGATACACATATAGCAGTAACATCTAAAATTATTTAATTTCTCTCTTAATTCGGAGGTTTTCCTATGGCGATCGAACTTTCAAATCTAACGTTTACTGCCCAGGATGATATTGTCCCCTCGTCTGGGGTAGAGCAAATACTCAATACAGGTGTTGCTAATACTCTTGCTGGCAACGACAGTATCAGTGGTGATCCTATAAACATTCTCAGCGAGGTTCTCAACGGCACTAGCGAGCATCTCCATGGCGTCTACAACAGTGGCACACTTCATACCGATGATGGTAACGACATAATTACTGGCATCGGCAGGAAATACGACATTTTTGCGGGTGCGGGCATTTACAACACAACAGGAACCATTGAAACTGGAAATGGTAACGACAGAATCACTGGCCTTAGTTCGAGCCGAGGCATCCAAAGCTTATCTGGCATTATAAATACTGGTGATGATAACGACACAATCACAGGTGCTGCCACATCCCGTAGCATTAGTGAGCTCGGTAGCGAGTTCGGGATTGGTATATTTACATCTCACAGCACTCTCGATACTGGAAAGGGCAACGACTTAATTACTGGTACGGCATTGGAAAGTGCTTACGCTGTCGGTACCGACAACTTTCTAAGCACCATCACTACCGGTGATGGTAACGACATAATAATTGGTAATAGCGCGGATGGTAGCGTGGGTATTAGGAATAGGGGATCTATTAATACTGGGAATGGCAACGACATAATCACTGGTACTGATACCGGATCTAGATCTTTCTTCTTAGGCAGTGGTATTTACAATTATGAAGACATCACGACTGGTGATGGCGAGGACATAATTACTGGTACTAGCGATGTCGATGGTATTGTCAATAACGGTACTATTTATAGTGGTAATGGTGCAGACTCCATCATTGGTCGTGGAGGCTTTTTCGATCAATATGACCTTTACTATGGAGGTAGTATTGAGAATAGGGGTACCATCAATACTGGTGAAGGCGCAGATTCTCTCATTGCCGAGGGGATTTTTACTAACACAGGCGGGGTGTTTTTAGGAGATGGTAACGACTCGATTACTGCATCGATCATTGCCGAAGTAGGCCTTCCCAACCTTGCCATTGAGAACTTCAATGCCATTGAGACTGGGGATGGTGACGACATAATCACTAGCAGTGGTGTCATTTACAACCAGGGTGTTATTAATACTGGTAATGGTAAAGACTCCCTTATTGTCGATGGAGGCTTTGAGGGTACTGGTAGCGTATTTTTAGGAAATGGTAAAGACTATCTCAAGGGTTTTGGTAGTGGTAATTTCGATGGCGGAAACGGTAAAGACGCACTGGAATTAACGTCAGGAAGTTATACCGTTGGCATATCGGGAACAGGGGTAAACTTCACCAAGGGTAGCATTATTATGAATACCTCTGGGTTTGAAGAACTCATAGCTGGTAGCACAAAGTATGATTTCAGCCGTCTAACCAACGGTCAAACGATTAGTGTCGCCTAGCAGTCTGTTTGAGAAGTAGGGGACAGCTAGTTAAGAGAAAAGCTTTACTGTCCTAAAGCGCCCTTGATTCACTGATAACGCTTGTTTCCAATCTCCTGAAAGAATGGGAGCTTTGGTTTGGGGATGGGTTGTGGTTGTATGGATGTGGTGACAGATAGCGCTCGATTCAGAATTAGCGAAATTCGGGGTAGCGAATCATTGCCGCTCTCAACCTGTCGCGAAGATCCGAATTTGCCAAAAAGTCCTTAGTTTCAGCCAACACCAACTGTACAATCACAGTAAAGCTGATGAACCAACCGCCACCATGACCGACTCCATCCCCACCCAACTCAAAAAAGCTTCCGAGGGCTTGCTCTTCCTCAGCGAAACCGACGCCCCCTTTGAGGTTATTCATTGGCAGGTACAGGAAGAACTCACTCCGACGAAGCTGCTGCAACTGACGAACCATCCACCCGATGCTCCCGTTGAAATGCGGACGGTTGACGAGTTCTTTGCAATCGCCACCGCACAAGAAGACTGGCACGACCGGGAGGAACGGGAAACGGTGCAGCGCTTTCAGAACTTGGTCAGCGTGTTGAAGCAGAACCTATCGCAGTTGCAGGTTTACCGAGTGGGCAGCATTGAGATTGATGTTTACATCGTCGGGATGGCTCAAAATGGCGATTGGGCGGGGCTGTCAACTCAGGTAGTGGAAACTTAACAGTTTTTCAGTCTCAAGGTAGAGAAAAAAGCTCGGGCAAACAGCGAAACTTAAGCAGTTTTAATCAACCAAGAGGAATGTATGGCTCAATCTTACACGGTCAAAGAAGGCGATACGCTTTACGGCATTGCCGAACAATTCTACGGCGACGGCAACGAATGGGAACAGATTTATCTAGCAAACCAAGAAGTTATTGGAGATAACCCGGATTTAATTTTACCCGGACAGCAATTAACTATTCCTGACCAATAGCTTTTACTGGCTGTCAACTTTTCCCTCAATCACTTGCTGAACCTGCGGGGGTACGTTTGATAAGAAATTCAGTTTTGTCTCCTGTTCAACTCTTGCCACGGAAACTCGAAAGCTTTTCCATCCCCGGCCTTTGACGTTGGCATCGTTCGGCATCATCACGGCAATCGTCCGGGTATTGTTAGTAATTCCCTGCAACCCCAATCCCGGTCGGTCTAAGACAACAATGACTTTCCAAGTCTTTGTCGGCACTGCAATCTTTTGTGTTTTGCCGATCGCGCCTTGCTTCCCTATGGGCCCGGCTACGATGTAAAGTTCCTTGCCCTGCTGCACCAATTCGCGGCAGTAATCTTCCAAGTCGCCCCACACGCCCCTGTTGAGTTCTGGGACTTGCGGCATCATGTTGGTCATCAGGAATGTGCTGCTGTTATCGGGTTCGGTGCGGGTTCTATCGGCACTGGGTGCAATGTGTCCCCGGTCGTAACCGCTTCCCGCGTAATCGTTTGGGCGGACTTTGTACCAAGCATCCGGGAGGGCTTCGTCGGGGCGGAAGTTGTCTTGGCGATCGGCTGCTCCAATCCAAGATTTATTGAGCTGCCAGGAAACCCAGTTAGCGGTCTTAGTTTTGCTGTTGTAGCTCATCACGTACTGAAGCTTCACCATCAGGTAATTGTCAATGCTGGCAATGCTAGCAACTGCATTGCTGGGATTGCCCAGAAGCAAATTGCGGTTATTTATGCTTGAGCTGATGGGTTCTCTGGTTCCTGGTTTTGGCGTTGGACGTTGAACCCTTGGTTTTTCGCGATCGACTTGAGGAAGCCGAGACGATGGCGATGGCGCTGTCAGGTTGCAGCCACTAACAATCCCTACCAACATCAGAGCGATCGCTCCCCGTTGCCACAATTTCCTCACTCTCAACCGCTCCCATTCTCGTCGTCCATGCCAAGCTTATCAGCAACCTGCCACTTAACAGAAAGAATGCCGACCATTATCTCAAATAAGTTGTGACCAACTTGGCTATCAGTCGATGCTGTGATCCCAAAAAACCTGTAGATACTTTTCAGTGTTTGTGTGGAATGATTCATTGCGAGTCAAGTGCTGTAAAAAGCGGACTATCGTGTGAGTAACTTTCGCTTCCAACCAATCGGCGATCGGCATTGACTGCTAGTCGTATCTTAAAAAACGAAGCAAATGTTCTGTCGTATCTTAAAATACGACGAGGCAAACTTTCTGTCGTATCTTAAAATACGACTTTTGTGAGTGAAGTTATGGCAAAGCAGAAAATTATTATTGGAATTTTAGCCAATGCTGGCGGTGTTGGGAAAACAACGTTAGCAGTACATCTCGCTTACGAGATATGCAAACGGGGACTCAAAGTAGCTTTAATCGACCTCGATCCTCAACGAGCTTTAGATGTATTCTGTGGCTTACCGAGCGCAGAAGTTGAAAATACAGTTGTCCGAGTATTTGACAAAGACTTCGACGGAAATTGGCCCTTGGTTTCGGCTTGGAACCATCCCGATATCGAAATCTGTCAAGGTCATCCCGCTACCGCACAAGTGGCAAGCGATTTGGTCATTCGGAGACGCGGTGAATACGTGCTGGCCGATCGCTTCAAGAGCCATCCCCTACGCCACGATGTGGTGATCTTAGACTGCCCTGCCACCATTGGAATCATTTGCGAAAATGCAGTGGCGGCCGCCACCGGCATACTAATTCCCCTTCAGTTAGAGATGAAATCTGTCTCCGGTGTAGCTGACTTGACGCAGTGGTTGATTGGAATTGCTGACGACTTAAAGCTAGAACCACGCCCTCCAGTCTTAGGCTTAGTTCCCAGCTTATATGACAACAGTCGCGCCATTCACCGCCAGTACCTCCAGCAGTTACCTGAAGTCGCCCAACAACTGCGAGTAAAACTATACCCGCAGATTCGAGATTCCTCAGAATTCAAGAATGCAAGCGCCAACGGCCTGCCTTTACAAAAATACCGCCCAGCCCATCCCGCTTGCAAAGACTTCAAAGCGATCGCTGACGACCTCGTTACGTTAGTAAAGAAAGGAAAACTTTAATGGGTAAACTGCCTAAAATAAACGAACGCTTTGCGGGTGCTTATCAAGCGACTGACCAAGCCCAACGAATTGCCCAATTACAAGCTGAAGTAGATAGGCTGCGAGCTACACCATCTCCAGAGCTAGAGCAACAAATGGCAGCTTTGCGAGAGCAACTGAAAGCGCAGTCGGGTGAATTAGAAGTAGCTGTAGATTTAATTGACCCCAATCACTACCAACCTCGCCAGACAATTACACCGGAAAGCATTCAAACTTTGGCTCGGAGTTTGGCTCACGACGGGCAAATTACTCCACTGATCGTCATTCCTCAAGGTGAAAGATACTTGTTGTGGGACGGACAACGGCGTTGGGAAGCGGCTAAACAGTTGGGTTGGAAAACAATGCGGGCTGTCACTGCCCCCATGCCTCAAGATTTACATCGCAAAGCGCTGTTGACGTTTATCCATCACGAAGACCTCAACCCATTGGATAAGGCTGAGGCGATTATTCAGGAAATAGCTACCACTACCAGTCGTGAGGCTGAAGAGATTTCTACTGTACTCTCAACAGTTTTGCGGCGTTTGGAGCGTTCTTCTCAGGCTCATCAACTGGCTGCCCTCGTGACGGCTGCGACAGAAGAACAGCAGCAAGGAGTGAAATCTTTGGGAGTGAGCGAAACGGAGGAAAAGTTGCTGTTAGCTTTGTTGGATTTGGCTTTAAATCCCGCTTCGGTGAAGGCTAACTTGATTCCTATGTTGTCCCTGCCAAAGGATTTGAAGACAGCAATTCGACAGCTAGGGCTCAAAGGAGCGCACGCTTTAGCTTTGACGGTTTTATCTACGAAGACTTTAAAGACTTCTGAGCGTCAGGCTAAGAAGGAGAGGATTGAAGCGACTAACCAAGTGATTGAGCAAGATTTGACGGTAGCGAAAACTCGTGAGTTAGTGGGACAGATCAAAGCTAAATACCTAAAATCAGTCACTTCTGAGTCGAAAGAAGTCACAACATTGGTGCGGGGGGTTAAGAAGTTATCGAAAGTAGTGATGGTTTCGACGAGCGCCGAACAACTGACGGAGTTGCGCCAAGTTTTACAACAGAAGCTTTCGGAAATTGATGAAATTTTGAGCTAAAAATCATAAATTTAAAAATGGCTTAGGCTTTCTGGTTGACAGAAAAAATGGCGATCACCCCCTGCTCGATTCATTCGGTGAGACAAGGCCCGCCCCAAGCGGTGATGTTTCTCAGTCGTGCGGTGAAGGGGACAAAGCTCAAAAGCGAAGCAATGGAGTTGTTTGGAAAACTTACACCCACCATCAAGCCGTGCTCAAATCAGTCGTTCACCAAAAACAAGTGATTGCTGATTCTTCGGGGCAAGCAGCTACGGTGTGGGATTTGGGTGGTCAACCTGCCTCATATTCTGGTAAAGAGTACAGCCGACTGTTTAAGGAGCGTAGTTTAATGAGTAAACTGCAAGCACCCGATAAAGAAGCCACGGTCAGGTTTACCGTGGATATGTCCGAATCTTTGCACCGTAAACTGTCGATGTTGGCAGCAAAGACAAGGAGCAAGAAAGTAGATCTCGTGCGGATGCTGTTGGAGGATGGGTTAAAAGAATAGGCGTAGGGGTAAGGATTTTCTTGATATTGGGTGATCGCTGTACTCGGAATGTGGCGATCGCTTTTTCATGCTACCGGGACTTAAACAAGTTTTAAGCCCAAACAAACCCCAAACTAATGCACAGTTTAAATATCCATATTGTTGTGTAGCAACCAACCCACAAATCTATACCTAACTGTATTAAAGCTTTTGGAATAATATCTGTAAAAATTAGAGAAAAAAAGACAGAAAAAAAGACGGATTCTCAATCAAAAAACAGTTTTTTAATTAAAAGCGCTGGGGTTGTTAACCTCTGATTGCGCCCTACTACCAGCTTCAACCTTCCGAATTCCTAGTCGGGTTTTCGTGGTTAGATTGGGAGTCACACCCATACCTGGGGGAGCGGGCTTTCGCGACTATCATCTTAGAGTAATCCAAGGAAAAAATGATCCAAAATCAGGGATACTAAGAGAATAATTAATGTGCAATCTGCTGTATGTC
>NZ_JAUBSF010000185.1:0-3358 GCF_036704615.1 Microcoleus sp. K4-B3 | reverse complement strand
ACATACAGCAGATTGCACATTAATTATTCTCTTAGTATCCCTGATTTTGGATCATTTTTTCCTTGGATTACTCTTAGTATACATATTCCGGGCTTTCGGAGTCCTACAATACCCTACAAGATATTAGGTTTTTTTTGCGGTTCCCTAGTTATCAAGAGTGGGTAAATCCTGTTTTATTGATTAACTCACCAGTCCAACAACTGCCAAAAAACGGATCGTCTAGGTCTGCTAGGTGTTGCATTGCAATAGCAATCACCTAAAATTTTGAATGCATTATTTTTGATGTTTCATCTACTGATTTTTTTCTGCGTCCATCAGCTTTGTTGAAATCACTGTTTTCTTAATAAAGATGCTTTTTCAAACTTGTTTAATTATTAAGTTGCCATAATAAGCTTTCCCTCATTTCTCTCTTCCTCTTTCACCGCGAGAGCCTCCCAGGCTCAAATCGTTTCCCCGTCTGCCATAACAGGTAATTTATCTGCGGTTGAGATCGGTACCGCGAGGTATTAGGGAAGATGAGTGTAAAATCAATACTCCGGACAGTTTTTAAAGAGGGATACGATCGCTTTTGCAGCAGAGAAGTGAAAAAAGTGAGTGCAATCTGAACCCAAAATCAACAGAAAAAAAGGCACTCTTTTCGGTTAAGCTATAAAAACACACAAGCTCAACAGATTGCCTTATGAAAATCATTGAATCCATCTTACAACAAATGCCAGGGATTAGTCAACCCCAAAAGAAGTTTTTAATCACTTTATTCTCAACTATCTTGCTGGCTTATGGCAAGGTCAACTTCACAAATCTCAGTCGTTATAGTTGTTTGAGCGAAAAAACCTACCGTCGTCACTTTCTCAAAAGCTTTAATTTTCCACAATTTAATCAATATTTCCTCGAACAAGCTTTAAATCCTGAACACACAGTCATTGCTGTTATTGATTGTTCTTTTTTAATAAAAAGTGGCAAAAAAACTGACGGCAAGGCTTATTTTTATAATGGTGTAGCTGGTAAATCGTCACAGGGATTGGAAATTTCTGTGATTTCTATTGTCGAAATTGAGACTCGTTTATCTTATAGCTTAAGCGTGCAACAAACTCCATCACGTCCTCAAATAAAGCCCGTGAAAAAACTGCCACAAAAACCGAAGAATAGCTGGTCAAAAAAAAAACTCGCAAAAAACCGGAGTCTCAAAGCTCAACGCCTGACATCACAAGAGTTGATGACGGGAGCAAAACATCTAAAGAATACTCGTTGTTACTTCCCAACTTCTGTACGTTATTTGGTGGCTGATGGCTATTACTATCGCTCTAAATTCTGGGAGGCTGTGCGGGAGTTGAATTTAGACTTTATTGGCAAGCGAGCGAGTTGATGCTAACCTACGCTATCTCTATACAGGTGAACAAAATAAACTGGGAGCACCTCGCAAATATCATGGTAAGGTTGACTGCCAAGATCTGAGTCGTCTTAAGTTTGTTAAACAAATAAAACCGGGAGTTTCATTATATACATTAGTAGTCTGGAGTTGTTGTTTAAATTGCCAAATTAGCTTGGCTTGTATTTCTGAGGTTCAAGCCAATGGGAAAATCAAGTGCGATTCGTTGAAACGTGAATCACGGTGAAAGCCCGTAAATAGCGTTTCCAGCCACAAGGCTGAACTCTCGGTCTGATAAGGGTGCAAGTCCCTTCTGCCAGACTCAGGTATGACTCCCTATCTGCCCACACCGACCAAGCTCGATTCTTGGAGAGTGAAGCTGGGAACAGGACGCAACCAGACATCTAATGCGAGGTGACACTGGCGTTAATGGGGAGTTCCGATGGTGAAAACAGAGCCTAGAAAAGTAACTCATCCCTAAGCGGGTCACAGACCAAAAATCCCGACTTCACTGGAGTTCATTCCCGCCGAATTTTTGATTATTATCGGCAAGAGTCCAGGGAATCCAGTAGTTAAATTGGCTCCACCTAAAGGAACAATCAATCTAACCGAGGGAACGAAGAAAAACGGACTGAGGGTCAAGGGGAAGTCGAACCCCAAGTAGGCTAGACGAGCAGCGGAATCCCCTTAGTTCGGGTAGGACAGACCGTAATTGGTCTGAGGTGTTCAGAAAACATAAGTTAGAGCAGCGCATGATTAGACACAGCAGCAACGAAGCGTGAATCTTGGGAGACGTTACCTTGGAAGAAATTCCGAAGGGACTTATTTCGCCTACAAAAACGAGTGTTTAAAGCGATTCAGGTTGGAAACAATCCGAAAGCGAAGTCCCTTCAAAAGCTAATTCTGAAATCTCGGGCTGCAAGAATGTTGGCGATACGTCAAGTAACTCAACTAAATGCTGGCAAAAAGACTGCGGGAATCGATGTCCAAGCCTCACTCACATTTGAGGAAAGGTTTGCTCTGAATGAATAACTCAGAGTCAAAAGTAACAACTGGAAACATCAGAAGTTACGCTCAATACCAATCCCTAAAAAGGATGGGAGTACCCGCCTCCTTAAGATACCTACTATCGCCGATAGAGCGTGGCAATGCCTCGCAAAATACGCGAAGCGAGCCAGCACACGAAGCAACCTTTCACGCCCGGAGTTATGGGTTTAGGACAGGAAGGTCGGCGCATGACGCGCAGAAAATTCTGTTCATTAACCTAAGCTCACACGCCCACGGAATATCCAAGCGAGTTATCGAGCTCGATATCGAAAAATGCTTCGACAGGATAAGCCACACCAGCATAATGGAACGACTCATCGCCCCAAAAGGCATCAAGACCGGAATATTCCGCTGTCTAAAATCAGGAGTCAATCCAGAATTTCCCGAACAAGGAACCCCACAAGGGGGCGTGGTAAGTCCATTACTAGCCAATATTGCTCTCAATGGGATTGAGGAAATACATCAATCAGTCCGTTACGCGGACGACATGGTAATAATTCTGAAGCCCAAAGATGATGCGACGGCAATACTTGATAAAGTCAACGAATTTCTGACAGAACGAGGCATGAAGGTTAGTGAAAAGAAAACAAAGCTAACGGCTACGACAGATGGATTTGACTTCCTCGGTTGGCATTTCAAAGTGCTTTCGCAACGGGAAATTTAGATGCGTTCCATCAGCGGACAATTTTAAAGCATTCCGTCAGAAGGTAAAACACATCGTTAACAACTCGAATTATGGTGCTACGGTCAAAGCTGAGAAATTAGCCCCTGTAGTTAGAGGCTGGAGAAATTACCATCGCTACTGTAAGTTGGAAGGGTCACGGTTCTCACTGTGGTTTGTTCAAAATAGAGCCTTCAAGGTATTCAATAACTGTAGTTTAGACTAAATAAAGATGAGAACGGTGGCTTTCAGAAGAACTAGAGCCACCGCGCCGGGAGAGAATA